>NZ_NFKO01000018.1:0-41451 GCF_002160435.1 Pseudoflavonifractor sp. An176
GCCCGGCGCTTCAAGCGCCGGGCCGTCTGTAAGATTGATTATGACTGGGGGGAGGTGACGATTTCGCCGTTGCGCACCCGCTGCATCAGGTCCTTGGCCACCTCAACCGTGGATTCATCCGGGATGACCACAGACAAGTCGTAGGACGGATAGCTGTAGGTGCGGCGATAAGCTGGGGTGCCAGAGACGTAGTAGCTGACGATGTTCCAGTCCCCGCCGTTTTGCAGCTGGTTTTGCACCATATCGGTGATGAAGTCGGAGGGGATGCTGGTGCGGAAGCAGTTGCCCACGGCATCCATGAAGGGGAGGTACTGGGTGAGAATGGCGGGGGAGAGAACCTTGTTGGCCACGGCCTCGATCATCCGCATCTGATGGATGCCCCGCTGGAAGTCACCCTTGGGGAGGTTGTACCGCTCCCGGACGAAGTACAGGGCCTTCTCGCCGTCCATGTGGTTGACGCCCTTTTCATAGGTGTAGTCGGAGATATAGGACTCGAAGTCGTAGTCCGAGTACACGTCAATGCCGCCCAGGGCGTCAATGATGCCCTCAAATCCGGCGAAGTTGACCTTAAAGTAGTAGTCCAGCTCTATGTCGTAGAGCATTTCCAGAGTTTTGATACTCTCCTCAATGCCCCGGCCCCCGGCGTGGGTGAGCTTGTCCGGGACCCCATTGGAGAAGGACAGGGGGATGAAGTAGTCCCGGGGAGTGGACACCAGCAGTACCTGGTGGGTCTTGGGGTTGATGGTGGCGATGATGTTCACATCGCTGTTGCCCGAGGTGGAGATATCGCTGCTTCGGGAGTCGCTGCCGCTGATATATACGGTAAAGGGCTGGTCCAGGGGAATGGCGGGAGCGGTGGTGGGCTGGGGAGCGGCGCTGGCCTGGAGGGGCACCTGAATGGTGTCCACCATGCGCAGACTCTGCATCACGTCCATGTACTCCTCCAGGTCGTCCAGCACGGTCATGTGGCTCTGGTTGACCAAAATGGCATCGATTTCCTTGTTGTTGAGGGCATCCACCAGCTTGGTTGCTTCGGGATAGCCCTGGGGGGTGAGGGTGACGCTGTACTTGGCGTCCAGCTGTTTCACCGCCGCCTGAGTGTCGGTCTGGTCGGCGCTGAGCATGCCAAAGGGGTGCTGGAGCAGCTCGTCCATGCTGCGGGTATCATCTCCCCGCACATACACGGACATGGCCAGGGTCTGGGCCTCCGGGTTGGTGACCCGGTCCAGGGTGTCCAGGCCTACCCGGGCATAGACAATGCCCACGGCGAACACCAGACAGAACACCACGGACAGCACCGAGCCCGCCGTGCGCTTGGCGGGGCCGCGGCTGAACCGCAGAGCAAACACCACCACTACGGCCACCACCACTGCCGCCGCAATCAGGGCCAACAGCAGGGGGGTGAGCATGTGGGTGAAGAAGAGCGCGGCCACAAAGCCGATGCCGAGAACGACAAACAACAGCAGGGCCAGCAGATTGACCACGGTCTCCAGACCGGAATGAGCTTGTTTCCTTTTGTATCGTTTTGCCATGTGGCACATCTCCTTGTCGTTGTTATGGCACATTATAGTATGCCACAGGGGAAATGGCAACGGTTCCGGCGGGGCGGCGTGCAGAATTTACAACTTCGATACAACTCCTTGCGAAGTTCTTAAAAAGTGGTCAGAAATTGAAAAATAATGGGAAATAAAAATGAAGCTTGACAAACGACACAAGATATAGTAGCCTGTACTCACGGTGATCATACACCTGGCGGTATTAAGTGGAATTAACCACGTGGCGTATGATCGTGAAAGCCGGCCGACCGTCTGGGCAAGAAAAAGGTCCCAGTGGGTCGGTCGTTTTCTTTATCCAACAAATGGAAAAAGAAGGGAGTTCACAATGAAAGGACGCATTCACTCTGTGGAGAGCATGGGGCTGGTGGACGGCCCCGGCATTCGCACCGTGGTGTTTCTCCAGGGGTGTGGGCTGCGGTGTCAGTATTGCCACAACCCGGACACCTGGGAGTGTGGCGCCGCTGCCGCCAAGGAGATGACGCCGGAGGAACTGGTGGCCAAGCTGCGCCGGTTCAAATCCTACTACGGCGCCACCGGCGGGGTCACCTTTTCCGGCGGCGAGCCGCTGTTGCAGCCGGAGTTTTTGGCCCGGGCCCTGGAGCTGTGCCAAAAGGAAGGCATTCACACCTGTCTGGACACCGCCGGGTGCGGTCTGGGGGACTATGAGCGGATTTTGTCCCACACCGACCTGGTGCTGCTGGACATCAAACACTACACCCCTCAGGGGTTCCAAGCGGTCACAGGCCGGGACACCGGGGAATGGAGAGCGTTTCTCAGCCAATTACAGGCCCAAGAGGTGCCCCTGTGGATTCGACACGTGGTGGTGCCCGGGCTCACCGACGGCGATGAGCATTTGCAAGGGCTTTTGGACTTTGTCTCCACCTTGCACCATGTGCGCCGGGTAGAACTGTTGCCCTATCACACCCTGGGAGTACACAAGTACCATACCCTGGGATATCCTTACCCCCTGGAGGGGGTGGAGCCCCTGGCCAAGGACGCTCTGGCCGGGTGGCAGGAGAAGTTTGACCGAGCGTTTCCCCATATTTTATAAGGAGGTACATTCCCATGAGCATTGATGTCAACTGCACCGCCTGGGAGGGCTTTCGCACCGGCGAATGGCGCCACCTGGTGAATGTGCGCAACTTCATTCAGAAGAACTACACCCCCTATACCGGAGATGACAGCTTCCTGGCCCCCATCTCCCCCCGCACCGCCAAGGTGTGGGAGAAGGCCCACGCCCTCATTGTGGAGGAGCTGAAAAAGGGCATCATCGACGTGGAGACCCATGTGGTGTCCGGCATCGACAACTTCGAGCCCGGCTACATTGACCAGGAAAACGAGGTCATTGTGGGTCTCCAGACCGACGCCCCCCTCAAGCGCATTGTCAACCTGTACGGCGGTATGCGCATGGCCGAGTCCGCCCTCCACGAGTACGGCTACGAGCTGGACCCCGAGATTGAGCGCCACTTCAGCCTCTACCGCAAGACCCACAACGAGGGCGTGTTTGACGCCTACCCCAAGCGCACCCGTCTGGCCCGCACCGCTGGCCTGCTCACTGGTCTGCCCGATGCCTATGGCCGTGGCCGCCTGGTGGGCGACTACCGCCGGGTGCCCCTGTACGGCACCAACTTCCTCATTGAGGAGAAGCAGAAGGACCTGGAGGAGCTGGACGGCCCCATGACCGAGGAGCGCATCCGCCTGCGGGAGGAAGTGAGCACCCAGATTCGGGCCCTCAAGGAGTTCACCCACATGGCCAGCCGCTACGGCTGTGACGTCACCCGCCCCGCCGAGAACGCCCATGAGGCCGTGCAGAACCTGTACCTGGCCTATCTGGCGGGCGTGAAGGAGAACAACGGTGCCGCCACCTCTCTGGGCCGCACCGCCACCTTCCTGGACATCTACATCCAGCGGGACCTGGACCGTGGTCTGCTGGACGAGCAGGGGGCCCAGGAGCTCATCGACCAGTTCATCATCAAGCTGCGCCTGGTGCGCCACCTGCGCACCCCCGAGTACAACGAGCTGTTCGGCGGCGACCCCACCTGGATCACCGAGTCCCTGGGCGGCATGGGCATTGACGGCCGCACCTTGGTGACCCGCAACAGCTTCCGCTACCTGCACACCCTCACCAACCTGGGCACCGCGCCCGAGCCCAACCTCACCGTGCTGTGGAGCCAGAACCTGCCCCAGGCCTGGAAGGACTACTGCGCCAAGATGAGCATTGCCACCGACTCCATCCAGTACGAGAACGACGACGTGATGCGCCCCCTGTACGGCGACGACTACTGCATCTCCTGCTGTGTGTCCGCCATGGCCGTGGGCAAGCAGATGCAGTTCTTCGGCGCCCGGGCCAACCTGGCCAAGAGTCTGCTGTACGCCATCAACGGCGGTGTGGACGAGAAGAAGGGCCTCCACGTGGTGCCCGGCATCATCCGGGACGAGGACGAGGTGCTCAGCTACTCCAAGGTGCTCACCAACTATAAGAAGGTTCTGTCCTACGTGGCTGAGTTGTACGTGGACACCATCAACATCATCCACTACATGCACGACAAGTACGCCTACGAGGCCAGTCAGATGGCCCTCCACGACACCCTGGTGGAGCGCCTGGCCGCCTTCGGCGTGGCGGGTCTGTCCATTGCCGCCGACTCCCTGTCCGCCATCAAGTTTGCCAAGGTGCGGCCCATCCGCAACGAGGACGGCATTGCCGTGGACTTTGAGGTGGAGGGCGACTTCCCCAAGTACGGCAACGACGACGACCGGGTGGACGACATCGCCGTGGAGATCGCCGCGTACTTCTCCGCGGAGCTCAAGAAGCATCCCCTGTACCGGGGCGCCATCCACACTCTCTCTGCCCTGACCATCACCAGCAACGTGATGTACGGCAAGAAGACCGGCTCCACCCCCGACGGCCGCAAGGCCGGCGAGCCCTTCGCTCCCGGCGCCAACCCCATGCACGGCCGGGACGAGAATGGCGCTCTGGCCAGCCTCAACTCCGTGGCCAAGATCCCCTACCGGGGCGTGTGCCAGGACGGCGTGTCCAACACCTTCTCCATTGTCCCCAATGCCCTGGGTAAGAGTGCCCAGGAGCGTGTCACCAACCTGGTGTCCATCCTGGATGGCTACTTCGTCCAGGGCGCCCACCACCTGAACGTCAATGTCATGGACCGTCAGGTGTTGCTGGACGCCATGGAGCACCCCGAGCAGTACCCCACCCTCACCATCCGTGTGTCCGGCTATGCGGTGAACTTCAACCGCCTGAGCCGGGAGCAGCAGTTGGAGGTCATCAAGCGTACCTTCCACGAGTCTGTGTAATCAAACATCACTTCCCAAAGCCCAGAGAATGCTTCGGCGTTCTCTGGGCTTTCTTTCATGCTCGGACAATGCTTAAAACAGACAACTTTTATTATGCAAAGGCCATGCAATGAATTTGTATGCTTTGAAATTTGGTACAAATCTCTGGGAAAACCAGGGGGTGAGGAGGGCGAGTGTCCCGGGATTTGAGGGAAAATCCAGGTGTCAGATCAAGGAAATGAGTGGCAACAAATGAGAAATATTTAAAAATTCTAACGTGTTATGGGGGGATTGCCGGAGAAAACGGTTGAAAAGCTGGGCGTTGTATAATTTGTATTGTTGGAATGGTGGAAAATATCAAATCTCTGTGCAATGTGTTGATTTTTGAATGGGCGAATGCTAACATCAATGATAAAGGTAACAGACATATGTGCAGTTTGTATGAAAGAGAGCATCAAATTGTAAAACCAATTTCCCTGATTGTTCCGGTCGGGGAACTGTTCTTCCCTGCGAGGGGAGCGGAAGGAGGCGAAGGCCAGACAGCAGGTGTGGAAGGCAGAGTGCCAGAAGAGAACCATGCAAGACTCAAGACTATTATAAAAGAGAGGGGAAAACATGAAGAGTTTCAAGAAGTTCGGAAACAAACGCGTTGCAGCAGGCCTTCTCAGTGCGGCCATGGTGTTGTCCATGGTTCCCATGAGTCCGGCCAGAGCTGAGACTCAGGACGACAGCAGCCAGCTGTACAACTACGTGCAGACAGACGGTGAGAATCTGGGCAACAACATTGCCCTCAAGGCCACCGCAGGCGCATCCTACACCAATGTTTGGGGCATCTCTCCCGATGCCATGAACGACGGAGCATTGGCCACTTCCGACCCCTACAGCAGCTGGAACAGCTGGGGCACCAACGACGAGGCCTATCCCGTCACCACCTCCCTGACCTGGGAGTCCGAGCAGGTCATCACAGGCATGCGGGTGATCTGGTGGGCGGATAACGCCACCCTGAACGCCAATGCCAACGTCACCTTCCCCAAGTCCGCTGCTCTGTACTATGTGGACAGCGAGGGCAACGAGCACCAGATCACCGGGATGACCAATGAGAAGGGCATGCCCACCGACGAGGTGGGCGTGGAAGTGGATTCCAGCTCCAACAACGGCATCAACGGCAACAACAAGTATTGGAACTACGTGGAATTTTCTGAGCCCATCACCACCACCCAGCTGGTGATGAAGGTCCAGCGCAACGGCAGCGGCACCAACGGTGTGGGCATCAGCGAGTGGGAGGCCTTTGGCTATCAGACCATCGCCTCCGGCACCAACGTGGCCGGTGAGGCCTCGGTGACCACCTCCTACACCAACACCACCCTGCCCGACAACGCCGAGACCGCCATCAATGACGGCACCCTGGCAGACGGCAACTGGACCACCTGGAACACCTGGTCCGAGGCTGGCGACGTGGAGTACCCCGTCACCGTGGATCTGGACTGGGGTAACGCCACCTATGACATCTCCAGCGTGCGGGTCATGTGGTGGTCGGACAACGACGGGGTGCAGTTCCCCGCCTCCTGCCAGCTCCAGTGGTACAATGAGCGCTCCAAGGAGTGGGTGGATGTCACCCAGCTGGTGGACGAGACCGGCGCTGACACCTCCACCATTGGCGTGAAGTTCGGCACCGCCGATGAGGCGGGCACCGATGCCAGCCAGTTTGCCAACGGGGCCAACCGCTACTGGAATGGCGTGGCCATGAACGAGACCGTTCAGACCAGCAAGCTGCGTCTGGTCATCGACCGCAACGGCGACGGCCAGACCGGCGTGGGCATCGGTGAGGTGGAAGTGTACGGCACCAAGCTGGCCCAGACCGACGGGGACAACGTGGCCCTCCAGGCCACCGCCTCTGCGGACGCCCAGAACACCCCGGTGACCAACGTCAACAACGGGCAGCTGGCCACCAACGCGGGCACCTCCTGGAACACCTGGAACAGCAGCACCTATCCCACCACCGTCACCCTGACCTGGGATACCCCCTATGTACTCAACAGCATGCGGGTGATGTACTGGGCGGATAACGGCAACCTCACCGCCTCCGGCAACGTCACCTTCCCCAAGAGCTGTGAAGTGGAGTACTTCAACCACGAGTCCGGCCAGTGGGAGAAGATCACCAACATGACCAATGAGTCCGGCCAGGTGGTGTCCTCTGTGGGCGTGAAGTACGGCAGCGCGGAGGCCGCCTCCGACCAGCCCGGCAACTACCTCAACGGCAACAACCGCTATTGGAATGTGGTCTCCTTACAGGAGCCGGTGAAGACCACCCAGATTCGCCTGAAGATTGACCGCAACGGGTCCGGCGCCAACGGCGTGGGCATCGGCGAATGGGAAGTGTACGGCGAGGAGATGACCGCCGAGTGGAACGAGCTGGTTTCCACCCAGATCACCGGCAAGGACCGCATCCTCAAGGGTGAGACGGGCACCTTCACCGCCGAGAGCCTCCCCGCAGGGCTGGACGGCATGAGCTACCAGTGGGAGCTCACCGAGGGCAGCCAGTACATGGAGATTGTGGGTGCCACCAATGAGTCTCAGGTGCAGCTGGCCGCCAAGGACAGCGGCTACGGCACTCTGAAGGTCACCGTGTCCCGGCAGGAGGAGGGCCAGACCGTCACCCGCACCGCCACCTTGGAGGTGAAGGTGGACGGCATCGAGAGCCTGGACGAGTATGTCACCGCTACCGAGGCGGGACGTGCTCCCATCCTGCCCAAGACCGTGGTGGCCAACGGCATCGCCTTTGACGACCCCACACCCGACCTGTACGGCCCCACCGGCTACAACTTCGCCGAGGAGTTCAACGCCTCCCTGGTTCCCGTGACCTGGGAAGAGGTGGACCCCGCTCTGTACGCCGAGGACAAGGTGGGCACCACCTTTGAGGTCAAGGGCACCGTGGTGTCCGGCGACGAGGAGCTGGAGGCTGTGGCCCGTGTCACCGTCAACGAGCCCGTGGTCACTCCCGTGGCCAACAGCACCGTCACCTTTGAGAACGTGCAGCTCACCGACAACTTCTGGAACCCCAAGCAGAAGGTCAATGCCGTCAACTCCCTGAACAAGGCCATCTATCAGATCGAGCAGGCCTCCGGCGGCGAGCCCAACTTCGTCAACGCCATTGCCAAGCTCAACGGTGAGCCCTACGACGAGTTCCAGGGCTACGTGTTCCAGGACTCCGACATTTACAAGAGCATTGAGGCCATCTCCTACACCCTGTCCGTCATCCACGATGACACCGACCCCGAGATGGTGGCCCAGCGGGAGAAGCTGGAGGAGAAGCTGGCCTACTGGATCTCCCTGATTGAGCAGGTGCAGTACGCCGACGGCTATATCAACACCCACTTCACCCTGAGAAGCACCGGACACGCCGGCGGCAGCTCCGCTGGTACCCACCGGTGGCACGACTTCTCCAACCACGAGATGTACAACGCCGGCCACTTCCTGGAGGGCGTGGTGGCTTACACCCGCTACCGTGAGGGCATCGGCGATCCCGACTACAGCCTGTATGTGGTGGGCCGTCGGTTTGCCGACGAGATCGTGGACCTGTTTGGCCCCAACGGCACCCGCCACGAGGTACCCGGCCATGAGGAAATCGAGCTGGCTATGGTGAAGTTTGCCAAGCTGGTGGAGGAGTACGAGGGCGAGGGCACCGGAGACAAGTACATCCAGACGGTGAAGACCCTCATTGACCGCCGCGGCACCAACATGGACGAGCGCGAGAGCGGTTACTGGGGTGGCGAGTACTCCCAGGACAACGACTCCATCATGACCATCACCGAGGCTGTGGGCCACGCTGTGCGTGCCTGCTACTTCTACACCGGTGTCACCGATGTGGCCACCCTGCTGCCCGAGGACGACCCGGACCGGGCGGCCTACCTGAACACCATGGATGCCATCTGGGACTCCGTGGCCAACACCAAGACCTACATCACCGGCGGCATTGGCGTGCGCTCCCACGGCGAGGACTTCGGCGATCCCTACGAGCTGCCCAATGACGATTCCTACTGTGAGATCTGCGCCACCATCGCCCTGGCCAACTGGAACCAGCGGATGAACCTCATCCACGAGGACGCCAAGTACGCCGACGTGGTGGAGAAGAACCTGTACAACGCCATTCTGGTGGGCACCAACCTCACCGGAGATAAGTTCTACTACAGCACCTATCTGGAGGCCAAGAACGGCGATCCCCGTTCCGACTGGTTCGCCTGCGCCTGCTGCCCCCCCAACCTGATGCGTACCATCGCCAAGCTCAGCGAGTACATGTACACCATCCACGGTGACAAGCTGTTTGTGAACATGTACATCGGCAGCGAGGGCAACCTGAACATCGACGGCACCAACGTGAACTTGACTCAGGAGACCGAGTACCCCTGGGACGGCGCTGTGAAGCTCACCGTCACCCCCGACCAGGCCAAGGAGTTCACCATGAACATCCGCATCCCCGGCTGGACCCAGGAGCAGGCCAACAAGGAAGTGTCCATCTACGTCAACGGCGAGAAGGTCACCGCTGAGGCCGAGAAGGGTTATGTGGCCATCACCCGCACTTGGGAGAAGGGCGACATCGTGCGCATCGACATGCCCATGGAAGTCCGCATGACCGAGGCCGACCCCAACGTGGAGGCCAACCAGGGCCGCATCGCCATTGAGCGTGGCCCCATCGTGTACAGCATTGAGATGGCCGGAAACGCCCAGCTCAACAGTGACATTGCAAACTTCAGCCCCCTGAACTTTGTCATTCCCCGGGATGCCCAGCTCACCGCCACCTACCATGAGGACCTCCTCAACGGCGTGGTGGAGATCACCGGAGATGTGAAGTACAACGACAACGGCAACCTCATCGACGCCAAACTCCAGGCCATTCCCTACTATGCCTGGAACAACCGGGGCAACGACGGGGTGGAAGGCCAGAACAACTGCAGCCAGATGCTCATCTGGACCAACACCACCGGGGCCAGCGTGAAGATCGGCGGCGCCTCTGAGGTGGCCGTGGACGACAGCTTCACCCTGAACGCTGTGGCCGCTGGCCTGGACAATCCCACCTACACCTGGACCGTCAAGGACGGGGACGCCGTGGAGATTGCAGAGGGTGCCGACACCGCTATCGTGACCCTCAACGCCATCAAGGAGGGCACCGCCGTGGTGAGCGTCACTGCCACCAGCGGGGAGGACTCCGTCAGCGCTGAGTGGACCGTCACCGTCACCAAGAGCGGTGAGCCCACTCCCGGCGACGTGGACAAGACCCTGCTGGAGAAGACCATCGCCTACGCCGAGGGGCTGGACACCACCGGTGTCACCGACTCCGCCGTGGCCGCCTTCCAGAAGGCTCTGGACGAGGCCAAGGCTGTGATGGCTGATGAGAACGCCACCCAGGCTGAGGTGAACAACGCTTGGGATAACCTGCTGGAGGGCATCTGGGGTCTGGGCCTGGTGCAAGGCGACAAGACCTTGCTGGAGCAGCTGATCACCAAGGCCGATGACATGGTGGCCAACGCCGACCAGTACATGGCCGACCACTGGCAGGAACTGGTGGACGCCCTGGCCAAGGCCAAGGACGTGTACGCCGACGGTGACGCCATGGAGGAGGATGTGAAGCCCGCCGCCGAGGCTCTGCTCAATGCCATTCTGGCCCAGCGCTTCAAGGCGGACAAGTCCATTCTGGAAGACCTCATCGGCAAGGCTGAGGGCATCGACCTCTCCGGCTACACCGCCGAGTCTGTGGCTACCTTCCGCACCGCTCTGGCCAATGCCCAGGCTGTGATGGATGATGCCACGCTGTCTGAGGAGGATCAGGCCACCGTGGACGCCGCTGTGGCCGCCCTCAACGACGCCATGAACGGCCTCACCGCCGGTGGCGCTCCCGAGACCACCGATACCCCCGAGGCTTCCCAGAACCCTGAGGCCACAGACAAGCCCCAGGCCACCGAGAAGCCGGAGAACGTGCCTCAGACGGGCGATTCCGCCCAGCTGATGGGCTATGTGGCCGCTCTGGCCGCCGCCGTGATGGTGCTTGGCGCTGTCACCGTGGTGCGCCGCCGCCGCAACGGCTAACATGATAAAAAAGTACGGTCAGCGTCAAGCTGACCGTACTTTTTTATGCAATCAAGGGTTGGAATGGGTTAGGTCATATCCCGGGTGGCCACCACATCCACCCCGGTTCCCAGCAGGTCATGAATCACCACCTGTCCCAGATGCACCGGGGCGGTGAGGCGCACCCCATTGAGGGCGTCCATGGCCTGAAATACTAATTCCTTGGGGATGGGGGCGGTGGTCTTCACAGGCAGGCGGCGGTGGAGTCCGCCCTGGATGCATACCGTGCTGGTGAGCACCCGGGTGGGGTGGAGCAGTTCATTTTTGCCGTACTCTGCCCCCCGGGGACAGCTGTTCCCGGTGACGGCGTAGCCGTGCTCCTCATCCACCTGGAGGCGGCACCCCTTGGGGCAGACAATGCACACCAGTTCTCTCATGTCCCTTCCACCTCCTCAATGGAGAGCGTGAGGCCCCCGACGGCCCGACGGAGCAGCGCCCCGGGCAGGGTGATCTGCTCCATCTCCCCCGGGGCCATGTGGGAGCGGGGGAACTGGGCAATGGGATTGCCTGAGTCGTCTTTTACCACAATGTGGCTCTCGCCAAATACCTGGTTGACCCGAAACAGCACCTGCACGTTGCCGCTGCCCCGGCGGATACGCTGGGGGACGGTGTAGGTGACCCCGGAGCTGTGGGTGAGGGTGAGGGCCTCGGCGGCAGCTTGTTCCCCCTGGACATAGCGGGCAGCGGCAGCCCCCGCCCGCTGGCTCTCGGCGGTGACGTAGTCCACCAGGTCGTGGACGTGGAGCACATTGCCGCAGGCGAAAATGCCGGGCACCTGGGTCTCCATGCTCTCAAACACCACCGCCCCGTGGGTGCGTCCGTCCATGGGAATGTCGGCCTGACGGGTGAGCTCGTTTTCCGGGATGAGCCCTACGCTGAGCAGCAGGGTGTCGCAATCAAAGACCATCTCGGTACCGGGGATGGGGCGGCGGTTCTCGTCCACCCGGCTCACCACCACCTGCTCCAGGCGGTGGTGGCCTCGAAGGTCGGTGACCGTGTGGCTGAGGTAGAGGGGAATGGAGTAGTCCTCCAGGCACTGGACGATGTTCCGGGTGAGGCCGCTGGAGTAGGGCATCAGCTCCACACAGGCCAGTACCTGGGCCCCCTCCAGGGTCATGCGCCGGGCCATAATGAGGCCAATGTCGCCGCTGCCCAGGATGACCACCCGGCGGCCCACCATGTACCCCTCCATATTCAGATACCGCTGGGCGGCCCCGGCGGTGAAGATGCCCGCTGGACGCTCCCCGGGGATGGCAATGGCCCCCCGGGCCCGCTCCCGGCAGCCCATGGCCAGCACCACCGCCTGGGCCTCCAGCACCTGATAGCCGTGTTGGGCGCTGACGCAGTGGACCTGGTGGGGGGCGCCGGGGAGGAGCTGGAGCACCATGGTATCCAGCTGCACTTCCACATCGGTGGCCTGGACCTGCTGAATAAATCGGGCGGCGTACTCCGGCCCGGTGAGCTCCTCTTTGAAGTGGTGGAGCCCAAAGCCGTTGTGGATGCACTGGTTGAGGATGCCGCCCAGCTCCTGGTCCCGCTCCAAAATCAGCACCTTCCGCAGCCCCTGGTCCCAGGCCTCTCGGGCGGCGGCCAGTCCGGCGGGCCCGCCGCCAATGACAATGAGTTCATACATGAGCGTTCCCTCCTTGGCCCTTGGTCTCTCCGGTGAGGAGGTAGGAGCCCTCCTGGTCCAGCAGCACCTCACAGGGGTCCAGCCCCAGCTCCCGGGCAATGAGGGCCTGGACCCTGGGGGCGCAGAAGCCACCCTGACAGCGGCCCATGCCCGCATTGCACCGCCGCTTCACCCCGTTGATGGTGTAGGGCGGGATGGGGGCGTGGAGGGCGGCCACGATCTCCCCCTCGGTGACCGTCTCGCACCGACAGACCACCCGGCCATACCGGGGGTCCTGGGCGATGAGGGCGTTTTTCTCCTGGGGGGAGAGGTGTTGGAACATCACGTGGGACCGCTGGTCCACAAAGTCCGGTTTGGGTTGCAGGTCCGGCTCCCTCTCCAAAATCCGTTCACAGGCCCACTTGCCAATGGCGGCGCTGGCCGCCAGACCGGGGGACTTGACCCCCGCCAGGTCGAAGAAGCCGGGGTGGTTGGGGCTCTCCTCCAGAATGAAGTCGGAGCGGGTGGAGTTGGCCCGCAGTCCGGCAAAGTTGCGGATGTTTTCCCCAAAGTTGAGGTAGGGCACCGAGCGCATGGCCTGTTCCCTGACAAAGGCCAGCCCTTGGGCGGTGTTGCCCAGGTCGTGGCGGTCCTCCACCGGTTGGGCGTTGGGGCCCACAATGAGATTGCCGTGGATGGTGGGGGCCACCAGTACTCCTTTGCCCCGCTCATTGGGACACTGGAATACCACGTGTGAGACTTGCTTTCCCTGGCTCTTGTCCAGCAGGTAGTATTCGCCCCGGTTGGGGGTGATGGCATAGTCCGGCTCTTCTAACAGCCCATGCACCTGGTCGGAGAACACCCCAGTGGCATTGAGGATATATTTCCCCTCAAATACCCCCTTGGGGGTGGTGACGGCGTGGCCCCCCTCTATGGGGGTGATGGCCGTGGCAGGGGCGGAGCGGTGGAGCTCCACGCCGTTGACCACCGCCACCTCTGCCATGGCCAGGGCATACTGCCAGGGGTCCACAATGCCGGCGGTGGGGGCGTAGAGGGCGCCTACCACGTTCTGGCTGAGGTTGGGCTCTGTTTGGCGCACTTGGGCGGCGTCCAGCAGTTCCAGCCCCGGCACGCCGTTTTGTACGCCTCGGTCATAGAGGGTGCGCAGGGTATGAAGGTCTCCCTCATCAAAGGCCAATACCAGGCTGCCCACCCGGGCAAAGGGCACCTGGAGCTTTTGGCAGATGTCCCCGGCCATCCGGTTGCCCTCCACGTTGAGCCGGGCCATGAGGGTGCCCGGCTCCGGGTCGTACCCGGCGTGGATGATGGCGCTGTTGGCCTTGGTGGTGCCATTGGCTACATCGTTTTGAGCCTCCAAGATGGCCACGTTCAGGGGATACTGGGCCAGGTGATAGGCGGCGGCCGCCCCCACCACCCCACAGCCCAGAATGATGACGTCATACATGAAAAGGACCTCCCTTCCAAAGCAAAACGCAACCCAGATCCAGCCCCCTGATTGCGGCCACCCACCTGCGTTGCGCTCAACCCCTTGGTCTATCCGTTTGTTGGGGCTATTATATCCGGTTTTGTGGGAAAAAGCAAGGGATAGAAATGGAACATCCTTTAGACTGTGCACAGTGACGAAAAACCGGGGGCGGTTTGCGTCGTATCGCTGATTTTTTCCGGGCGGGGAGGGGAGCCCTTTACAGGGGGGTGAAAATCTGGCATAATGGGTGCAACCCAAGAAAGATGAGGAGCAGGACGGGCGAGGGGCAAGTCGCCAGTTGTGCTCTTTTTTTGTTGGATGCGGCAACACCAGACACAGGAGGCGGAAGAGTATGAAACAGTACGTCATCGCCCTGGACCAGGGCACCACCAGCAGCCGCTGCATTGTCTTCGACCGACAGCAGAACATTGTGGCCTTGGAACAGCGGGAGTTTGCCCAGCACTACCCCAAGCCCGGGTGGGTGGAGCATGACCCCATGGAGATTTACTCTACCCAGTACGGGGTGCTCATTGAGTCCCTGGTGGGTAACAGCATTGACCCCGCAGACATTGCCGCCATCGGCATCACCAACCAGCGGGAGACCGCCATTGTGTGGGACAAGGACACGGGCAAGCCCATTTATAACGCCATTGTGTGGCAGTGTCGTCGCACGGCGGGGCTGTGCGAGGAGCTGAAGAAGGACGAGGCCTTTACCGAATACGTCAAGGAGCACACGGGGCTGCTCATCGACGCCTACTTCTCCGCCACCAAAATCCAGTGGATTCTGGACCACGTGGAGGGGGCCCGGGAGCGGGCCCAGCAGGGGAAGCTCCTGTTCGGCACCGTGGACAGCTGGCTGGTGTGGAAGCTCACCGGGGGCAAGGTCCACGTCACCGACTACACCAACGCCAGCCGCACCATGCTCTACAACATCCGGGACCTGCGGTGGGACGAGACCATCTGTGAAAAGCTGGGCATCCCCATGAGCATGCTGCCACGGGTGTGCAACTCCAGCGAAATCTACGGCTATGTGAACCTCCAGGGGGTGGAAGTGCCCATTGCGGGAATCGCGGGGGACCAACAGGCGGCGCTGTTCGGCCAGACCTGTTTTGCCACCGGCGAGGCGAAAAACACCTATGGTACCGGGTGCTTTTTGCTCATGAACACGGGAGACCAGCTCTACCGCAGTGAAAACGGCCTCATCAGCACCATTGCCATCGGTCTGAATGGCAAGGTGCAGTACGCCCTGGAGGGCAGCGTGTTTGTGGGCGGGGCGGTGATCCAGTGGGTGCGGGATGAGCTGCGCTTCATCACCGAGTCCCGGGATGCGGAGTACTACGCCCAGAAGGTGCCAGACACCGGAGGAGTGTACCTGGTGCCCGCCTTCACCGGACTGGGTGCCCCCTATTGGGACATGTACGCCCGGGGCTGCCTCATCGGCATCACCCGGGGCACCACCCGGGAGCACATCATCCGGGCGGCCCAGGAGTCCATCGCCTACCAGAGCTATGACCTGGTGGAGGCCATGGAGAGGGACACGGGCATCCACCTCACCGAGCTGAGCGTGGATGGCGGCGCCTCCCGAGACAAGTTCCTCATGCAGTTCCAGGCGGACATTCTGGGCAAACAGGTGCGCCGCCCCATGATTCGGGAGACCACCGCCCTGGGCGCCGCCTATCTGGCGGGCCTGGCCACCGGGTTCTGGCGGGACCTGGAGGAGATCCGTGCCCAGTGGACCTTAGACAGCCTCTACACCCCCAACATGGACCAGCCCCAGCGGGACAAGTTGCTGCGGGGTTGGCACAAGGCGGTGGGCCGCAGCTGCGGCTGGGTGGACCCAGAAGAGGCATAAAACCCATGGTCGCGAGCAGAAGCCCCGGCGCAGGAAAAGCGCCGGGGCTTTGTTGCGTCAGGGAGAGAAAACGGACAACTTTTATTTCATAAAAAATAATAACATGATTTGTATTTAATAAAAAATCATACAAATTTGCCTGAAATACGCCTGCGGTCTTCCAGCTGTCTGGGCAAAGGATGGGGGAAATCCCCGGCTGAAAGCGGGCGAATGAGTGGAAAGAAATGAGAGAACTTTGGAACACTCCAGGGGTTCACCGGAAAATGACCCATAAAATAGTTGAAAATGTGTGTATTGTATAATTTGTATTGTTAGAAAGGTGGAAAATATCAAATCTCTGTGCAATGTGTTGATTTTCTCGTAAGTGGATGCTAACATCTCCTGTAAAGACACCAGACATTTACACAGTTTGTATGAAAGGGAGAGATGAATGGTGAAACGAATTGCATCCATTTGCTTGGCAGCGTCTCTGCTGGCCTCCATGGCAGCGCCGTTTTCTCTGGCGGCCCGGCCTCTGACCGACACCTTGGGGGACCCGGTGCTGGACCTGTCTTTTGAGGGGACGCTGGCAGACGGCTCCACCCTCCAGCACCCGGTGACTGCCTCGGAGGAGAGCAAGCTCACCTTTGTGGACGGGGTGGAGGAGGGAACCCAGGCGGTGGAACTCCAGGGGGCCCATTTGAATCTGGGCACCTCTGTGGAGCTCCAGCCCCAGGACTTGACCCTCTCCTTCTGGCTCAAGCCCACCCAGACCATGACCGGGGAGCAGATCATTACTTGGAACAAGAACGAGTACAACGCCGACGGCTGGTATTTGAGCAGCCTCAACGACTCCATTCCTCTAGAGCTGTCCATCGGCCCCGGCTCCTCCCAGCCCTACCTGGTGGCGGTGGATGGAAACCGCAGCGAGTTTTTCCCTGCGGGGGAGTGGACCCATATCGTGGTGACCTATGACCATGTCACCAAGGACGTGAACATCTACCGCAACGGCATTCCCCAGACCACCCGCATCAAGTACGGCATCAACGACAGTTCCACCGGCGTACTGGGCCAGACCGACGCCATGAAGAGCATCGGCTGGAACGGCGAGGTGTACAAAACCGACTCCTCCCACCTGCGGGGAGCGCTGGACGAGTACCGGGTGTACGACGAGGTGGCCACCCAGAAGGACGTGCTGGCCCTCTATGAGGAGATGGGCGGCCAGGTGGACGGGGCAGAAGTGGCCCAGGCAGATTTAAACGGGCTCACCATTCCCAGCCGTACCACCGAGAACCTGACCCTGCCCGCAGAAGGGGCCTCCGGCTCCACCATCCGCTGGGAGAGCTCCGACCCCGATGTCATCGCCCTGGACGGCACGGTGGTGCGGGGGGAGGAGGACCAGACCGTCACCCTCACCGCCTACGCCCAGTACCAGGACGCCCCGGAGCAGAGCAAGGAGTTCACCGTGGTGGTGGCCGCCCAGGTCCGGGAGGGGCTGAACATTGAAAACTCTGGTCTGGAGAATGTGACCCTCACCGACGACTACTTGGTCAACGCCTCCCAGCAGGAGCTGAACTATCTGGCGGACACCCTGGACCCCAACCGTTTCCTCTACGAGTGCTACAAGAGCGCAGGGCTCAACCCCGCCGACTACGGCAGCACCCAGGGCTATCCCGAGGGATGGGAGCGCAGCCAGGGCTCCAACTTCCGCAGCCACGCCTTTGGGCACTACATGTCCGCCATGGCCATGATGTACCGCAGCTACAACTATTCCACCGACAACGCCCAGGTCAAGACCCTGCGGGACAAGCTGGAGACCGCTGTGGAAGGCTTGAAGGTGTGCCAGCAGGCCACCTACACCGATGACAACCCGGATAACGACGGCTTTGTGGCCGCTTTCCCCGTGGAAGTGCTGGGTCTGGCCGACGGCCTGAGCACCTCCAACGAGCCGGTGGTGGTACCCTACTACAACCTGCACAAGGTGCTGGCGGGTCTGCTGGAGATCTACAACGACTTGAGCCTCAGCCCCAAGGCGGAGGACCAGACCCTGGCCCAGGATGCCCTGACTCTGGCGGAGAATCTGGGCACCTTCCTCTATAACCGCCTGGTGGGCCACGTGTCCAAGGACCGGATGCTGGCCACCGAGTACGGCGGCATGAACGACGCTCTCTATGAGCTCTACCGCCTCTCCGGCGACCCCAAGCACAAGGAGGTGGCCCAGCTGTTTGACGAGACCTCTCTGTTCTGGGAGCTGGCCAACGGCAATGACGTGCTCAATGGCAAGCACGCCAACACCACCATCCCCAAGTTCATCGGGGCTCTGAAGCGGTATACCGTGCTCAGTGAGCCGGAGTATTACGACCAGCTGACCCAGGAGGAAAAGGACGAGCTGCCCCAGTATCTCAAGGCGGCAGAGTCCTTCTGGGACACCGTGGTCAACCACCACACCTATGTCACCGGCGGCAACAGCTGCTCCGAGCACTTCCACGCCGCCGACCAGCTGTACGCCCAGGCCACCGGCTCCAACGGCGGGGCGGAGACCACCTGCGAGACCTGCAACACCTACAACATGCTCAAGCTGTCCCGGGAGCTGTTCAAGGTCACCGGGAAGAAGAAGTATCTGGACTACTATGAGAACACCTACATCAATGCCATTCTCCCCTCCCAGAACCCGGAGACCGGCATGACTATGTACTTCCAACCCATGGCCCCCGGCCACAACAAGGTCTACAGCCGTCCGGATACCGAGTTCTGGTGCTGCACGGGCACGGGTATGGAGAGCTTCTCCAAGCTGGGGGACAGCCTGTACTACACCGATGAAAACCAGGTGTACGTCAGCATGTTCTTCTCCTCCACCTTCACGGACCAGGAGCGCAACCTCAAGCTCGCCCAGACCGCCAACATGCCCAACGAGGACACCGTCACCTTCCAGGTGGAGAGCCTGGACGGCGGCCAGGTGAAGGAGGGCACCCAGCTGCTGGTGCGGGTGCCCGACTGGCTGGCCGGACCCCTCACCGTGGAGAAAAACGGCGTGGCCTACGAGTATGACACCTCCTACGGCTTTGCTGTCATTGACGTGGCCGCCGGGGACGAGATCGTGTGCACCATGCCCATGGAAGTGGTGGCCTACGACCTGCCCGACAACGCCAACTTCGTGGCCTTTAAGTACGGTCCCATGGTGCTCAGTGCCGACCTGGGGGACAAGGACATTGACTCCTACGTGCCCAACGGCATCCTGGTCCGAGCTGCCACCCTGGACGCCGACGCCCAGACGGTCATCGGCATCCAGAACCAGAGCGTGGAGCAGTGGCTGGACAACCTCACAGAGAACCTGGTGCGTGTGGAGGACGACGAGAAGGGCCGGGTGCAATTTGTCTTAAAGAATACCGACTCCGACGACGGCGCCCTGGTGTACACCCCCCACTACATGCAGCACGGGGTACGCTACGGCCTGTACATGTACCTGGAGGAGCCGGACTCCCCCGCCATGCAGGAGCGCATTCTGGCGGAAAAGCAGTCCCTGCGGGAGGAGGAGCGGGCCGTCTCCAACCTCACCAACTTCGACGCCAACAACTCCGAGGCGGCCAAGGACCTGAAGTTTGACCGCTCCAGTGTGGGCGTGTTCCAGGGCAGACAGTACCGCCACGCCGAGAGCGGTGGCTGGTTCAGCTACAACATGGAGCTGGACGTGAACGCAGAGCACAACTACCTGCGCTGCACCTACTACGGCGGCGATGTGGGACGCTCCTTTGACGTGTACCTCAACGGGGAGAAGTTCAAGACCGAACGCATCACCGATGAAAACGGCAAGGTCTTCTACTACGTGGTGGACGAGATTCCCCAGGAGTATCTGGACAACCCCAACTACAAACTCAACGAGGACGGCAGTTACAAGCTGGACGAGAACGGGGAGAAGATTCCCGTCATCGAGGTGAAGTTCCAGTCCACAGGCGGCTATGCCGGCGGCCTGTTCGGCATCTCCATTCTCAACTCCCTGGAGTATGACAAGGACCCCGCCCTGTCCGGTCTGTCCTTTGAAGAGGGCACCCTCACGCCGGAACTGACCCAGGACGTCACCGACTACACCCTCACCGTGCCCACCGGAACCCAGAGCGTGACCATGGATGTGGACCCCCACACCCCCAGCGGCCTCATCTACGTGGGCGGGGAGGGCGGCATCCTCATTGACGACACCCTGTCCCGCACTGTGGCCCTCACCGGGGAGGAGACCGTGTTCACCCTGCGCTCCTACGCCCAGGACCACGAGACGTATCTGGACTACACCATCACCGTGAAGACTCAGGACCAGGAGCCCACCCGGGTGGACAAGAGCATCCTGCAAACCACCTATGACTATGCACGGACCCTGTCCACCGACGGCGTGGCTCAGTCTGCCGCCGACTACTTCCGCCAGGTGCTGGAGGAGGCCGGACAGGTGCTGGCCGACCCCAACGCCACCCAAGAGCAGGTCAACGCCGCCTGGGACAACCTCCTGGAGGGCATCTGGGGCCTTGGCCTCATTCAGGGGGACAAGACCATGCTGGACCTGGTCATCCTTCGGGCTCAGGACATGGTGGCACAGGCGGACAAGTACGTGGCCACCCACTGGCCCGAGCTGGTGGATGCCCTGGCAGCGGCTGAGACCGTGCAGAAGGATGGGGACGCCCTGCAAGGGGACGTGGACCAGGCCACCGACGCCCTGTTGGATGCCATTTTGGCCCAGCGGTTCCGGGCGGACAAGTCCATCCTGGAAGAGCTTCTCACGAAGGCCCAGGGCATGGACCTCACCGGCTATACCGCCGAGAGTGTGGCGGCATTCCGCTCCGCTCTGGCCAGCGCCCAGGCGGTGCTGGCAGATGAGAGCCTCACCGAGGACGACCAGGCCGTGGTGACCCAGGCGGTGGACGCGCTCACCGCTGCCATGGAGGGGCTCACCGCAGAGGGCGCACCCGAGACCACGGACAAGCCCGAAGCCACCCAGACCCCCGAGGCAACCCAGCGGCCCCAGGCCACGCAGAAGCCGGAGCGTGTGCCCCAGACCGGGGACGCTGCTCAGCTGTGGTTGTGGCTGGCCAGCGGCGGGGCGGCGGGTACCGCCCTGATGGGTGCCGCTGTTCACACCCGCAAGCGCAAGAAATAAAGCAAAAAAACATGGAGGAGCTTTGCTCTTCCATGTTTTTTGCATATCAAGTTACCAAGCTGGATTTTTCTCCGGGGAGAGGGCGGCGGAAAAATAGGACATATCCTTCCCGTTGATGATATAGGAGAAGTCCCCTTCAGGGCCGTCAAACTCCACATACACCCCGCTGGGGCGGCGGTCGGCCTGGGACAGAGCCACGCTCCACAGCTTCATCACTGCCTCGTCGCCGTAGTACAGCACGGCGTCCGGGGTCTCCTGGGGTGGGTTTCCAGGCAGTTTGCCAGGCCCCAGAGCGGAGATGGCGTTGTAGACCACATAGGCGTTGTCTCCGGTGATGCGCAGGGAAGTGCCGTCCACCTCAGCCCGCAGATTGTCCTGATAATAGCACTGGTAGGTCTGGGTGGATAGGGCGGAGACAAACCGCTTATATCCGTACTGATGGCCCAGAACCCGGGCTACCGGGACGATACACAGCAGCAATAAGACCAGGCCGATGGCCAGCAGCACTAGGAGTTTCCACTTCCCGCTGGGGGCCTTGCGCTGCTGGGGCGGGGTGATTTGCTCGTATAGGTCAGCCATAGGGAACCCCCTTTCTACTGGGCAGATGGGGAACGTGGGTTAGAACTGTGCGCCGCCGAACTCCAGCAGAGTCAGCTGCTTGTTGCGGTCGGCGGTCCAGTTGATGGACCAGCCGGAGGCGAAGAGGAGCAGCTGGTTGCCCTTGTAGTCCTCCACCAGCATGGCGTCGTTGGGCAGCACCAGGTCGTCGGCCCGGAGGGGCTCGTCTCCGTCGTGCTCAATCCAACGCAGGAACTGGTAGGGCAGACCCTCCACGTACAGGTCCACTCCGTACTCATTGCGCAGGCGGTACTCCAGCACGTCAAATTGCAGGGTACCCACTACGCCCACAATGACTTCCTCCATGCCGGAGTAGGGGGTCTTGAAAATCTGGATGGCGCCTTCCTGGGCGATCTGTTCCATGCCCTTGAGGAACTGCTTGCGCTTCATGGTGTCCAGGGGCCGCACCCGCTTGAAGTGCTCGGGAGCAAAGGTGGGGATGGGGTTGAACTGGAACTTATGGGAGGCGGTGCACAGGGTATCGCCAATGGAGAAAATGCCCGGGTCAAACACGCCGATGATATCTCCGGCGTAGGCCTCTTCAATGATCTCACGCTCGGCGGCCATGAGCTGCTGGGGCCGGGAGAGCTTGATCTTCTTGCCGCCCTGGACGTGGTAGACCTCTTTGTCCGCCTGGAACTTGCCGGAGACGATGCGCATGAAGGCGATACGGTCCCGGTGGGCCTTGTTCATGTTGGCCTGAATCTTAAAGACGAAGGCGGAGAAGTCGTCGTCGAAGGAGTCGATGAGCTCCTCTCCGGCCATGCGGGGCAGGGGGGCGGTGGTCATGCGCAAGAAATCCTCCAGGAAGGGCTCCACGCCGAAGTTGGTCAGGGCGGAGCCGAAGAACACGGGGGAGAGTTTGCCGTGGCGCACTCGGTCCATGTCGAACTCGCAGGAGGCCCCGTCCAGCAGCTCAATCTCGTCCACCAGCTGGCGGTAGTGGCTCTCGCCAATGAGGCCCGCCAGCTCCGGGTCGTCCAGATTCACCTCGGTGGCGATGGCGGCCTTGGCGTTGGTGTTGGAGGTGAAGTGGATGATCTTCTTGCGCTGGCGGTCGTACACGCCCTGGAACTCCTTGCCGCAGCCGATGGGCCAGTTGACGGCGTAGGTGTCGATGCCCAGCTCTCGCTCCAGCTCCTGGCACAGGTCAAAGGGGTCCTGGGCCTCTCGGTCCATCTTATTGATAAAGGTGAAGATGGGGATATCCCGCATGGCGCAGACCTTGAACAGCTTCCGGGTCTGAGCCTCCACGCCCTTGGCGGCGTCGATGACCATCACGGCGGAGTCGGCGGCCATGAGGGTGCGGTAGGTGTCCTCAGAGAAGTCCTGGTGGCCGGGGGTGTCCAGAATGTTGATGCAGAACCCCTCGTACTGGAACTGCATCACAGAAGAGGTGACGGAGATGCCGCGCTGTTTCTCAATCTCCATCCAGTCGGAGGTGGCGGCCCGGGCATTCTTCTTGCCCTTGACCACGCCGGCCTGGGCAATGGCGCCTCCGTAGAGGAGGAATTTCTCGGTGAGGGTGGTTTTACCGGCGTCCGGGTGAGAGATGATGGCGAAGGTTCGCCGCCGGTTGATCTCAGCTTCGTACAGTGACAAGGAAACAACCTCCATATGATAAAATTGGGGCAGTCAGGCAAAACCACCCCATTGTGTATGATAGTGGAGCAATTATACCACCAACCGGGGAAAAGGGCAACAGAGAAAGTGGGAAAACGGGGACGGCGTAGAGTCCGGCTCGATTGTTTTTGCATACCAATGGCATAGGGGCTGTGGGGGAGTCCCCAGTCCCTGATTGTGAAAAGGAGGGACTGCCATGACAGGACTGAAAGCCGTACTCAGTGATAAAGCAGTCTGGGTGGCTGTGGTAGGCCTTGTGGCTGGTATTGCGGTGGCCCTGGGCTTTAATGAGAGCATGGTGGCTACCATATCCGGTGGGGTACTTTCGGTGGTGTCTGTGGTTTTGATGGCTCTGATGGGAGTCAAGAAGGCCAAGAGTACGAAACAGACGGCGTCTGACCCAGAGCAACCGGATGCCGACGACCAGGCGTCGGACGGATTGGGATAAGATTGGGAAAACCGGCGGGAGACCGCCGGTTTTCCTTGTCCGCAGCAGGAAATTTCCGGGAAAAGGCGTGGGGATTGCCTTGGGTGGGGAAGAATGATATAATCAGCTGTTAGTATTACCGCAACACCCCACACCAGGGAAGGAGAGCCACACTATGAAGCTCATGGTCATCGACGGAAACTCCATCGTCAACCGGGCCTTTTACGGGGTCAGTCAGAATCTGTCCACCCGAGAGGGCCTGCCCACCAACGCCATTTTCGGCTTTGTCAACATCCTCTTGAAGCTGCTGGAGGAGGAACAGCCGGAGGGGCTGGCGGTGGCCTTTGATTTGAAGGCGCCCACCTTCCGCCACCTGGCCTATGAGGGCTACAAGGCCCAGCGCAAGGGCATGCCGGAGGAGCTGGCGGTGCAGATGCCGGTGCTGAAACGGCTGCTGGACGCCATGAACATTCGCCGCTATGAGCTGGAGGGCTGGGAGGCCGACGACCTGCTGGGCACCATGGCCCGGGTGAACGGGGAGGAGGGCGGCCAGACCGTGGTGGTCACCGGAGACAAGGACTCCTTGCAGCTTATCACCGACTCCACCACCGTCAAGCTGGTGTCCACCCGTATGGGCCGCACCACCACCCGCAACATGACCCCGGAGGTGTTTCGGGAGGAGTACGGCTTCGACCCCATCCACATCATCGACCTCAAGGCCCTCATGGGGGATACCTCGGACAACATCCCCGGGGTCAAGGGCATCGGCGAGAAAACCGCCATGGCCCTGCTGGCCCAATACCCCTCCATTGATGACCTGTACGCCCACCTGGACACGGTGGAGGTGAAGCCCGCCGCCCGGAAAAAGCTGGTGGAGGGGGAGGGGGACGCCCGGATGAGCTACGACCTGGCCACCATCCGCTGCGAGGCCCCCATGGACTTCCATCCCCAGGACACCCTGCGCCAGCCCTTCCACAACGATGAGCTGTACCAGCTGCTGCTGGAGCTGGAGTTCTCCAAGCTCATCGACAAGCTGGGGGTGCGGCCCACTTCCACATCGGTCGCCCAAGCTGTGGAAGAAACCCCCGAAATTCGGGTGGAGGGGGTGTACCTCACGGGCGAGGAGCAGCTGGCCCAGGTGCTGCCAAAGTGGGAGAAAGCGGACTTTGTGGTGGTGCTCCCCCTGCCCAATCTGGACGGGGTGACGGTGAGCCTCCATGAGGGAGACAAGGGCTGGCTGTACGACGTGCGCAGCAGCCGCTACGAAGGAGATTACCAGGCCTTCTTGGCCCAACTCTTCGGTCCCAAGGTAAAAAAAGTGGCCCACGGGGTGAAAGAACTGTGCGAAAAGCTGCTGGACGAGGGCATTCAAGGCGAAGGCTTTGTCTTTGACACCCAGCTGGCCGCCTATCTCTTGGACCCCACGGCGGGCAGCTATGACCTCTCTAAGCTGTCCATGCAGTACCTCAAAAAGGAGCTGGAGGAGTCCAGAGCCTGGCGGGACGAGGAGGCCTTCGGGGCCCTGTCCGACCAGGTGAAAGCCCAGACCGAATGGTATGAAGATAACGCCCTCATCGGGGCCCTCTACGAGAAGCTGGCCCCTCAATTGGACGAGCTTGGGCTGACTCAGCTGCTTCAGGAGATGGAGATTCCCCTGTGCTCTGTGCTGGCCAATATGGAGCGGCGCGGGGTGCTGGTGGACAAGGGAGCCCTGTCCCGGTTTGGCGAGATGCTCACCGGGCGCATTGTGGACACCCAGAAGGCCATCTATGAGCAGGCGGGGGAGGAGTTCAACATCCTCTCGCCCAAGCAGCTGGGCCACATTCTGTTTGAAAAGCTGGGGCTGCCCCCCATCAAGAAGACCAAGACCGGGTACTCCACCAACGCCGAGGTACTGGAGAAGCTGCAATATCAGCACCCCATTGTCTCCCTGGTGCTGGAGTACCGACAGCTGACCAAGCTCAACTCCACCTATGTGGAGGGCTTGAGCAAGGTCATTGCCGGAGACGGGCGCATCCACACCAGCTTCCAGAACACCGTCACCGCCACCGGGCGGCTGTCCTCCACCGAGCCCAACTTACAGAATATCCCTGTGCGCACCGCCCTGGGGGCGGAGATGCGCACCATGTTTGTGGCCCGGCCCGGCTGGGTATTGGTGGACGCCGACTACTCCCAGATCGAGCTGCGGCTGCTGGCCCACATGTCCGGGGATGAGGCCATGATTCAGGCCTTCCGGGATGGGGTGGACATCCACACCGTCACCGCCTCCCAGGTCTTTGGGGTGTCTCCGGACCGGGTGACGGCTGACATGCGCCGGGCGGCCAAGGCGGTGAACTTTGGCATCGTCTATGGCATTTCCCCCTTCTCCCTGTCTCAGGATATTCATGTCTCCGTGGCCCAGGCCAAGAGCTATATGGAGAAGTATTTTGCCCACTACGCCGGAGTGCGGGCCTATATGGACGGCGTGGTGGAGCAGGGCAAGAGTCAGGGCTATGTGTCCACCCTATATGGCCGCCGCCGCTGGCTGCCCGAGCTGAAAAGCTCCAACTTCAACACCCGCAGCTTTGGCGAGCGGGTGGCCCTGAACATGCCCATCCAGGGCACCGCCGCCGACATCATCAAGCTGGCCATGATTCGGGTGGAGCATCGCCTGGCCCAAGAGGGGCTCCAGGCCCAGCTAGTGCTCCAGGTCCACGACGAACTCATTGTGGAGTGTCCCCAGGCTGAGGCGGACACCGTGGCCCGGCTCCTCACCCAGGAGATGGAGGGGGTGGCCCAGCTGGCCGTGCCCCTCACTGCCGAGGCCAAGGTGGGCCAGACCTGGGCCGAGGCCCACTAAACAGGAGGTAGAACCACGTGAAGTATACACTGACCCCCATGACCGCCGAGCTGATTCCCCAGATTGCAGCCCTGGAGCGGGCCTGCTTCTCCCACCCCTGGACGGAGGAGATGCTGCAACAGGAGCTGTGGAACGAGGCCGCCGTCATCATCGTAGCCCTGCGGGAGGACGGCGTGGTGTTGGGCTACGCCGGATTGCAGACGGTGCTGGACGAGGGGTATATCAATAATGTGGCGGTGGCCGCCAATGTCCGCCGCCAGGGCATTGCCGACGAGCTCATCGCCGCCTTTGTCCGGTTTGGCCAGGCCAAGCTGGCCTTCTTGACCTTGGAGGTGCGGGCGTCCAACGCCCCTGCCATTGCCCTCTATATGAAACACGGCTTTGCCCAGGTGGGGCGGCGGAGAGGGTACTACGACGATCCCAAAGAGGACGCCATTTTGATGACACTGGAGTTTGAACATGGAACTGAAAGCGCTCAATGAGAAGGAACTGGCCTCCCTGTATCGGGAGGAGATGGAATATGACTTTCCCCAAAGCGAGCTCAAGCCCCTGGGGGCCATGCTGCGGCTGTTAGACCTGGGGCAGTACGACCCCTTGGTGGCCACGGAGAACGGGGAGACGGTGGGCTACGCCATGGTGTGGCTGTCCAAGGACCGGAAAGGGGTACTGTTGGACTACCTGGGCGTGCTGCGGGGCAAGCGCAACGGCGGCACGGGGGGAAAGATTCTCGCCCTGCTGTTGGAGCGATACGGTCACATCTTCGGAGAGGCGGAGGCCCCCACCAGCGACGATGAGGGGGAGAACCAGCTTCGCCGCCGCCGAATTGGCTTCTATCAGCGCAACGGCTTCCGGGTGTTGGACTATGGGTGCGCCCTCTTCGGAGTGCATTTCAAGTGCCTGTACGGCGGACCGGAGACGGATGACCGGGTGGTAGAGAAGCTGCACCGCAGGGTCTACGCCGACTATTTCTCCCCCGCCCATATGCAGCAATACATTCAACTGCCCCTTTCCCCCGGCGAGGACATTCACCCTGCCCCGGCCTGGACGGAGGAGCATAATCCCACGGAATATGAGAGAAAGGTGATTTCATGAAAATTTTAGCCTTTGAATCCTCCTGTGACGAAACCGCCGCCGCCGTGATGGAGGATGGCCGCACCATCCTGTCCTCGGTGATTGCCTCCTCGGCGGACATGCACGCCATTTACGGCGGCGTGGTGCCAGAGATTGCCTCCCGCAAGCATGTGGAGGCCATTTCCGGCCTGGCCGACGAGGCTCTGCGCCAGGCTGGGGTGGACAAGTCGGAGATTGACGCCGTGGCCGTGACCCACGCACCCGGCCTCATCGGGGCTTTGCTGGTGGGGGTATCCTTTGCCAAGTCGGTGGCCTACGGCCTGGGGGTGCCCCTCATCCCTGTGCACCACGTCCGGGGCCACATCGCCGCCAACTACATCGCCCACGCCGACCTGGAGCCGCCCTTTTTGTGCCTGTGCGTCTCCGGCGGCACCACCGCCCTGGTGGATGTGAAGGACTACACCCATTTTGAGGTGCTGGGTGGTACCCGGGACGACGCGGCGGGGGAGTGCTTTGACAAGATCGCCCGAGTCCTGGGTCTGGGCTACCCCGGTGGTGGACCCATGGATAAGATGGCCCAGGGGGGCAACGACAAGGCCTACACCTTCCCCCGGGCCCACGTGGCGGACCACCCCCTGGATATGTCCTTCTCGGGTCTGAAGACGGCGGTGCTCAACACCGTCCACAACGCCCAGCAGAAGGGGGAGAAGTTGGACCTCCACGACCTGGCCGCCTCCTTTGCCGCCGCGGTGTCCGACACCCTGGTGCCCCGCACCATGGAGGCCAACCGGATGTTGGGCTACAACAAGATCGCCGTGGCCGGCGGCGTAGCCGCCAACAGCCGCATCCGGGCAGATTTGCAGCGGGAGTGCGAGAAGGTGGGGGCCAAGCTGTGGCTGCCGCCCCTGTCCCTGTGCGGAGACAATGCAGCAATGATTGGATGCCAGGGGTACTATGAGTACCAGGCTGGCAACACCGCAGGCTGGGACCTGAACGCCAAGGCCAGCCTGGATATCTCCAAGGACCGCTGAGACTTCCACAGAGATTGTGCAAAATGTAGAAAATTCGCCGGATATTTTTGGTGCATCCCCAGTGTGGGTTTGGAAGCGCCGGTTTTTCCCCTATATCTTGTGGAACTGTCGATGTATGTCGAATTTCACGAACGGTTTTCCTTGCATTTCCAACGTTCTGCCTTATACTGTTTCTCAGAGAGAGGAAAGGAGAGGAAGGAAAAAATTGGAAACCGGCGAGCTGTTTTTGGAAACCCTGCGTGTGAGAGATGAGGCAGGGACGGAGCGTTGCTTTGACTACTACATTTTGCTGGAGCACCTGGAGCTGGAGGGCTACTCCGGCGAGAGCTACGGGGTCAAGATTGAGGAGAAGGAGACCGGAGAGGTGGCGGTAGCCCCCGATGTGACCTGCCGCTCCTCGGTGATCTATCAGCTGGCCCAGACCTTGCTGCTGCACCAGGTGACTCCGTGCACCTTGGTGGACGTCATACAGGACTGGCTTTCATAAAAATTGCGTTCTCCGCGGGGAGAACGCAATTTTTTATGTCTTTGTGGTCACTGGGGCAGGGAGAAGATCTCCCCGGCTACCTGGTCGGCGGTTTGATATACCCCCTCAAAGTCCACGTGGGGATTATACAGAGCTTCCAGATTGTCATGGGCGGCTTTGGCCTGGCGCAGGCCGTCCACAGCCTGGTCCACCAGGGCCTGAGCCACCTTCTGGGCAAAGCGCAGCCGGGGACGGCTGGAGCGGTACACCTCCCGGTCCACCATGGCGTCCAGGCGCAGGCGGCGGTAGGGGTGGTGGGGCCAGGGCGCAGCGGCGTTGGAGGTGACAAAGGCCAGGGACAGGTCGGGGAAGATGAGATGGGCCAGGCGTTGGGGGGCCATGGGGTCCGGGCAGGCCACCACCTGGTGCCCGGTGGCCAGCCCGGCGGCCAGGATGGGGGCCAGCAGGTCGTGGGCCAGGCCGTAGCTGTCCCACAGCTCATACACCCGTCCGGCCTGGGCCTCCACCGTCTCCCACAGGGTGACACTGCCCTGATAGGTGACGGCGGAGAGAAAACCTTGGTGTTCCACGCCGGGGGCGGCGGCCAGGGGCTTTAACTCCCGGAGGATGATACCCCGGGCCCGCCGGGCCAGCTTTTGGGTGAGCAGGTCGGAGGTGACCCGGTCGTGGACGTCCTCCAGCAGCTCCCCGGCGGCGCCCAGACAGCGATACACCCGCTTATAGCAGGCAGAGCAGGCCTGCCCGGCGGCGATAATCTCCCCTTTGATGGGCTGTAACCCCTCCCAGGAGTAGAAGCGGCTCAAATCCACATATCGCTCCACCGCTCCCGCGCAGGCGGGCTCCACCACGTGAGGGGCGGTGCCGTCCACAACGGCTACTCCCAGCTTTGGAAGAATCACAGCGTCCAGGGAGTCGGGGTCACCGGAGCAGGGAATTTCGATTACCTCATGTCCGGCGGCCTGGGCATGGCGTCCCACCCGGCGCATGAGAGAGGATTTTCCGCACCCCGCCCCGCCCTTTAAGATGTACACCGCCCGGTGGCTCTCCGGGTCAGACAGCTGGTGGTACAGGGAAGAAAAGCCCAAAGGGGTGTTGCCACCCAGGAAATATTGAACATTCGGCATTGGTCAGGCCTCCTCGGCAAAAAAGTTACAACTCAACCTATGCCAGAGAAAGGGGAGAGGTGAGAGTGAGGAGGGGCCGACCAACCACTTATGGGGCAAAACCGACCAATGGTAGAAAAACAGTGGAAATATCTTCTGGGATTCCTTATACTAGCCTCAACCAGGGAGGTGATAGAGCATGCAGGTAGAAATCAAACTGGACCCCAACTGTGAACAGACTCGCGTTGTGGTGGTGACAGCCCAGGTGGATGAGCAAATCTATGACCTGGTACAGCAGCTGTCTCAGCAGTCGCCCGCCATTTTGTCCGGCTTTCGCGGAGAGGAGGCGGAGATTTTGGACCCGTCCCAGCTTCTGCGAGTGTATGCCTCGGACGGGAAGGTGATGGCAGTGACCACGAGGGGAGAATACCTGTTGAAAATGCGGCTGTACGAGGTGGAGAAACGGCTGGACAAACGAAGCTTTGTGCGCATCTCCCACTCGGAAATCATCAATCTAAAGCAAGTGAAGAAATTTGATTTGAGCTATACCGGCACCATATGCGTCTGCTTTCTGGATGGGAGCACCTCCTATGTCTCCCGAAGAAATGTGGCAAAAATCAAAGAAGTATTGGGATTGTGAGGGATGAATATGAAACGAATGGCATGGGTTCGCTGCCTGTTGGGGGCGTGTTTGGGGATCAGCATCAGCACGGTAATCGCCATTGTGGTGTCGGCCATGTTGGGGGATGGGACCTATTATGCCGTCCATCCGCAGCTGATTCAGGATATGGGATCGGAGCTGGCTGCCGTGGTGCTCCAAACCGGGGTATCTGTTTTGTATGGGGCCGCCTGGGGAGGGGCCTCCCTGATTTGGGAACGGGAGGACTGGAGCCTCACGCGCCAGACTCTGACCCATTTGGTGATTTGTTCCCTGGCCACCTTCCCTGTGGCGTATGTGATGCGTTGGATGGGTCGGGATGTGATGGGAGTGGTGAGCTACTTCGCCATCTTCCTGGCCGTTTACGCAGGGGTGTGGGGGCTCCAATTTGCCCGCATGAAACGGCGCATTGCCAGCATCAACCGCTGCATGCAGCAGTGGGGGAGCGGGGCAGAATGATACCGGATCTGGATAAAATCTGAAACGGAGATGAAAAACAGCGCAGCGCCCCTGAAAACAGGGGGGCTGCGCTGTTGGCGGGAAAGGGTTCAGCGGCGGTCCAGACGAGAGAGAATGATGGCTGTGCAGATACCAACCACCACGCAGATGACAAAGGTGCAGAACAAGATCTCCCCGGCCACCAGTTCATTGGTGAAAAAGGGGAAAAAGTTAAGCATTGCCCCGGCATAAAGTACAACAAACACACCTACAGCCAACCAAAGGACAAACTTTACAGGTTTCTTCACGATGTTACCCTCCTTGCCTTTCTCATGGTAACAGAATTGTATCATAGCGCCCGGGAAATCACAATGGAAGGGGACGGAAGAGACTTGCAAGAAGCGGTTGAAAACAGCTGGAAAATACGGTATAATCAAAGGACTGTGAAACTTCTCCCCCTTTGGGGAGGTCCAATATTACTCTTGGGAGCCCAGCTCCCGTGGAATGGAAGTGTGGAAGTTGAAGTACGATTTTGCCAACATCGAGCCCAAATGGCAGAAGAAGTGGGAGGACGCCAAGGTCTATGCCGCCCACGACAACAGCGACAAAAAGAAGTTTTATGGCCTGGTGGAGTTCCCCTACCCCTCAGGCCAGGGCCTGCACGTGGGCCATCCCCGGCCCTATACCGCCATGGACATCGTCTGCCGCAAAAAGCGCATGGACGGCTACAATGTCCTGTTCCCCATGGGCTTTGACGCCTTCGGTCTGCCCACCGAGAACTACGCCATCAAAAACCACATTCACCCCGCCAAGGTGACCCACGATAACATCCAGAACTTCACCAGCCAGCTGAAAATGCTGGGCTTTGGCTTTGACTGGGATCGGGTCATCGACACCACCGACCCCAAGTATTACAAGTGGACCCAGTGGATTTTCCTCCAGCTGTACAAGCACGGCCTGGCCTACAAGGCCACCATGCCCGTGAACTGGTGCACCTCCTGTAAGTGCGTGCTGGCCAACGAGGAAGTGGTGGACGGCGTGTGCGAGCGCTGCGGCGCCCCCGTCATCCGCAAGGAGAAGAGCCAGTGGATGCTGAAGATCACCGAGTACGCCCAGCGCCTCATTGACGACCTGGACGAGGTGGACTTCATCGAGCGGGTGAAGACCCAGCAGCGCAACTGGATTGGCCGCTCCACCGGTGCGGAGGTCACCTTCCACTCCACCAACGGTGACCCCATTGTGGTGTTCACCACCCGCCCCGACACCCTGTTCGGCGCCACCTACATGGTGCTGGCCCCCGAGCATGCCCTGGTGGCAGAGTGGAAGGAGAAGGGCCTTCTGAAGAACGTGGAGGACGTGGAGGCCTATCAGCGGGCCGCCGCTGCCAAGTCCGACCTGGAGCGCGCCGAGCTCAATAAGGAGAAGACCGGCGTAAAGCTGGACGGCGTGGCTGGCATCAACCCCGTCAACGGCAAGGAGATCCCCATCTTTATTTCCGACTATGTTCTCTCCACCTACGGCACCGGTGCCATCATGGCCGTGCCCGCCCACGACGACCGTGACTGGGCCTTTGCCAAGAAGTTCGGCTGTGAGATTATCGAGGTGGTGTCCGGTGGCGAGGACGTGCAGAAGGCTGCCTTTACCGCCAAGGACGAGACCGGCATCATGGTCAACTCCGACTTCCTCAACGGCCTGACCGTCAAGGACGCCATCCCCGCCATTACCAAGTGGCTGGAGGAGAAGGGCATCGGCGAGGCCAAGGTCAACTACAAGCTGCGTGACTGGGTGTTCTCCCGTCAGCGTTACTGGGGCGAGCCCATCCCCATGGTGTGGTGTGACAAGTGCGGCTGGGAGCCTCTGCCCGAGGATCAGCTGCCTCTGCTGCTGCCTGACGTGGACAGCTACGAGCCCACCGACGACGGCGAGTCCCCCCTGTCCAAGATGACCGACTGGGTCAACACCACCTGCCCCAAGTGCGGTGGCCCCGCCCGTCGGGAAACCGACACCATGCCCCAGTGGGCTGGCTCCAGCTGGTACTACCTGCGCTATATGGACCCCCACAACGACAAGGCCCTGGCCTCCAAGGAGGCTCTGGACTACTGGTCCCCCGTGGATTGGTACAACGGCGGCATGGAGCACACCACTCTGCACCTGCTCTACTCCCGTTTCTGGCACAAGTTCCTCTACGACATCGGCGTGGTGCCCACCAAGGAGCCCTATCAGAAGCGCACCAGCCACGGCATGATTCTGGGCGAGGGCGGCGAGAAGATGTCCAAGTCCCGGGGCAACGTGGTCAACCCCAACGACATCGTGGCCCAGTACGGCGCCGACACCCTGCGCCTGTATATCATGTTCATCGGCGACTTCGAGCAGGCCGCTGTGTGGTCGGACAACGCCGTGAAGGGCTGTAAGCGCTTCCTGGACAAGGTTTGGAACCTGGCTGAGAGCTGCAAGGACGACGAGAACCAGTCCGAGGCCAACGCCGCCTCCCTGCACAAGTGCATCAAGAAGGTGGCCGACGACATCGAGGGCATGAAGTTCAACACCGCCATTGCTGCCATGATGAGCCTGGTCAACGAGTTTGGCCAGAACGGCTGCACCAAGGGCGACATGAAGGCCCTCATCACCATGCTGTCCCCCTTCGCTCCCCACATCGCCGAGGAGCTGTGGGAGATGCTGGGCTACGGCGCTCTGGGCTTTGTCTGCCAGCAGCCCTGGCCTGAGTACGACGAGAGCAAGACCGTGGCCTCCGTCCTCAACCTGGTGGTGCAGGTCAACGGCAAGGTGCGCGCCAACATCCAGGTGCCCGCTGACGCCGACAACGACGCCATTGTGGCTGCCGCCCAGGCCGACGAGAAGGTCCAGAAGTTCACCCAGGGCATGAACCTGGTGAAGTCCATTGTGGTGCCTGGCCGTCTGGTGAACCTCATCGTCAAGCCCTGATTGAAGTGAATACACGGAGCGCAATGGTGCTCTGTATGAAAAAGGAGACGCTCACGACCTGTGAGTGTCTCCTTTCAGACTGTCAAAAAACCTCATGTGCATGCAAGAAGGATACATTTTCTTGCATCATCAAAAAGCCCTCGGTAGAGTTTTCCCGCCCGGGGGCGGGAAAATAAATTAAAATCTGTTTTTCCGGGGACATGCGCATCGGAAAAAACACTTCTCAGCCCGCCAGTGTGGAATCGGGTCGCCCTTTGACCCGATTATGCATGCAGCGGGCTGCAACTTTTCGAAAAAATGCTGGCATTTTTGAGAAGCGTGTCGAACTTCGACACGCTGAAAGGCCGGGACAAGTTAGCTTGTCCCGGCCTGGTGTTGTGCAGCGAAATGGAATTAGCCATTGCGGCGCTTCCGGGCCATGGTCAGTCCGCCCAGAGCGGTGGCGCTGGTGAGCAGAACGCCCACCATAGCGGTCAGCTGGCTGGCGTCCCCAGTCTGGGGCACCTGCTCCGGCTTCTGGGTGGCCTGAGGCTTGTCGGTGGCCTCGGGGGTCTGGCTGGCCTCGGGCTTCTCGCTCTCCTGGGGCTGCTGAGCGGTGAGGCCGTCCATGGCGGCAGCCAGGCGGGCGGCAGCGGCGTCCACGGTGTCTTGGTCGTCTACGCTGATGGTCTCGTCTGCCATCAGGGTTTGCACCGCAGCCAGGGCGGCCTGGAACTCTGCCACGCTTTCGGCGGTGTAGCCCTCCAGGTCGATGTTCTCAGCCTTGCCCAGAAGGTCCTCCAGGTTCTCCTTGTTGGCCTTGAGCCGCTGGGCCAGAATGGCATTCAGCAGGTTGTCGGCCACGGGCTGGATGTCCTCGTCCAGAGCGTCCCCGTTGTCCATCATGGCACGGGCCTCCACCAGGGCGGTCTCCAGCATGCCCCAGTACTGGGGTACATACTTGCCTTCCACCATGCTCTCGGCCTTGGTGATGAGCTGCTCCAGGGTGCTCTTATCCCCCTGGGTGATGCCCAGGCCCCAAATGCCCTCCAGCAGAGCGTCCCAAGCGGCGTTGACCTCCTCCTGGGTGAGGTTCTCCTTGGCCAGCACCGCCTGGGCATTGGCCAGCGCCTGCTCAAAGGCCTTTTTGGCAGAGGTGGTGACGCCGTCGGTGGACAGGGTCAGGGCATATGCCACGGTCTTTTCCAGCAGGGTGGTGTCCACCTCTTCCGGCGGGGTGGGAGTTTGGGGGAACTGGTCCATATCCTTGAGGGTCAGGCCATTGTCGGTGGCGTATTGGGCAGCGGCGCTGCCTGCCTGGGCGTAGATGGTGACGTCTTTGCTGTGGAACAGGTCCTTGCCCAGCTGGGTCACTGACGGGGGGATGAGAATGTCCTTGAGGGCGGCATTTTCCCGGAACACACACTCACCCAGGGTGGTTACAGTATCGGGAATCTGGAACTGAGTGCGGGTGGCGGCGGCAGGGTAGACTAAGAGCTCTTTGATGTCGTTGTCATAGAGCACCCCGTCCTGAGCGGTGAAGTAGGGGTTACCCTGGTCCACCGTGATCTGGGTCAGGCTGGAGAAGGAGTCAAAGGCGTAGTCGATGTTGTCAATGTTTTTCAGGGTTTCGGGGAAGGAAATGCTCTGAATTTTGTCGGCGGCCTCATCGTTGAACAGCTTGGGAGCCAAGGCGGTGGTGGGGACATCGTAGAAGGTGTCGGGGATATCCCAGTGGGTCTCGCTGCCCAGGTAGTCGCACACCGCCACGCCATTGTGATAGGTAAAGGCATAGTCGCCCACGACCTGGTACAGGCTGTCACTGAAATAGGGCTTGTGGTCTTTGCTGAAGGTGTCCACGTCGTCGTAGATGGCACCCCAGGTGGAGTCCACAAAAATCCACCCATCCTCCACATATGCCATATTCCAGGCGTGGCCGCCATAGGCGGAGTCGCCGTTGACCAGGATGCAGGGGATCTCCAGGTAGGAGAGCATGGCCTTGGTCAGGTTGGAATAGGCCTGGCAGATGCCTTCCCCTTCAATAAAGGCGGTGTAGGCGTTTTGGTCTTTGACGCTGTTGTCGTAGTCGTAGGCGATGTGCTTGTTGACCCAATCTTTGATGGCAACCACCTTTTCGTAGTCGCTGGACTTGTCCTGGGTGACCTCCACAGCTTTGGCACCGATCTCCTCAAACTGCGGTTGAGTGATGATGATGTCATCGTGGGCCACATAGGTCTCAGGGTTGGTCTGCTCCAGCATGGCCACCAGCTCCTGGTTGGAGCCTTTAATGTGGGCTAAGTCCATTCCTCTGCTCTGGGCAAAGCTGATGCCGGTGCCGCCCAGCCCCAAGGCCAGAACACCGGCCATACAGCCAGCTACAAGTTGTCTTCCGTGCAATTTCATATCAATCTCATTTCCTTTCTCTCAAGGGTGTGTCAATTGTACCATGAAGTGGAAGTGTGCGCAATAGACAAGAAAAGCAGGGGAACCAAGGGAGAAATTGGGAAAATGTGAAATGAAGCCAAAAGATACCCAGAGGGGAAGAGAATCCAGAGAAGGGGCACAGAGAGGGACCAAATGTGAGGTGTAGAAGAGGGAAGAAGAGAGAAAAATTTTTTTATATAAAAATCTAGTTGACAATGGGCTGGATTTTTCATATAATACCACTGTTAAAGCCATACGAAATGGCCCTTAAAGCATCCTGGATGAAGCCGGATGCCTCGGAGGGAGGGAAATATAGATGTCCGAAATTCATGTCCGTGAGGGCGAGTCTCTGGAGAACGCTCTGAAGCGCTTCAAGCGTAGCTGCGCCAAGTCCGGCGTGCTGGCCGAGGTGCGTAAGCGCGAGTTCTATGACAGCCCCAGCGTCAAGCGCCGCAAGAAGAGCGAGGCCGCTCGTAAGAACCGCAAGAAGTACTATTGATAAGCTAAAAGACCGTTGCAGAGTCATCTGCAACGGTCTTTTCCTATGTTGCCAGCACCTGTTCCAGACACCCCTCCACCTCGGGGCCCGGCAGCAGCACCGCCCCCAGGTGCATCTCCCGGGCCAGCTTCACCTTTTCGTGGATGGATTGCGAGGTGTCATAGAGGACAAAGTGGGCCTGTCCTCCGGCGGCCATGTAGGTGTAGTAGTGGGCGCACAGGCCCCGGTCGTAGAACACCGCCGGTTCCAGCCGCCGCATTTGCTGCTCTAAGTGTTGCAGGGAGATGGGGGTGCCCCGGCGCTGGGCGGGGAGAGGAAAATCCTCTCGCACCCACTCCACCGCTAGGGTGGTGCGGGGGGCCCCGTGGCGCTCCACTGCCTCTTGCAGTCGTCGGCGCAGGGTGCCCGCCGTCACCACCGAGGACACCAGCACCCGGCCCCCAGGGGCGAAGGGGGCAAACTGGGGCGGCACGTCCAAGGTCCACCCCTGGGCCTGACAGTTGCGGTCTAAGATATGAACGATGCGCCCAAGACAGCCCACAGGCGCCCCTTCAAAGTCGCAGACAATGCCGGAGTACCCCCGGTGGCGGCACTCCCACAGGATTTGACGACAGCAGGGGATGGGGTCGCCGCTGCCGTCGTGGTCCCGACAGTCCAGCAGCATCACCCCGCCCCGCAGCTGGGGCGGCAGACGCATTCCCAAAAGTTTCGGGCCCGGTCCGATGCGGTAGGCCATGTGGGCGGGGATGGCCTGGGGATGGGAGAGATTGGCGGAGGGATGGGCCGCCAAGAGAACTTGGGTCATGGTAGGTTCCCCCTTGTGAGTGAAGTGGATTTGTGATAACATGTCCGAGGGGCGATCTGAAAAGTCGAAATCCTTGACTTTTCCAGCAATCAATGCCAGCTACTGCGTTAAAAATCCTGGGAATCCATCCAGGATTCCTGCGTTTTTTGCCTTGTATCTGTCTGTTGCTTGTGGAAAATTCGTCGATTTCTTATTTTTCAGATACGCCCTATTGGAATCCTATGCTCTTGTTGAGCAGAATAGAAGGTGAGCTATGCCCTTATTTCGCGCCAGCCACGTGGCTGACAACATATATCAATTGACCGGAGAAGCCCTCCAGCGCCGAGGGATTCGGCTGCTGCTGGCCGACCTGGACAACACCCTGGTGCCCTACGGCGTGCCCCTGCCCGACGAGAAGTTAAAGGCGTGGCGGGACGATCTGGCCGCCCACGGAGTCACCCTCTTTGTGCTGTCCAATAACCGCCATGCCCAACGCCCCTCCACCTTTGCCAATGGGCTGGAGGTGCCCTACATCGGCCACGCCGGGAAGCCCAAGACCCCATCCTTTTTCAAGGCCATGGAGCAGATGGGGGTGACACCCCAGGAGACCGCCATTGTGGGGGACCAGGTGTTTACCGACGTGCTGGGTGGCAACCGGGCGGGAGTGACCACCATTTTGGTCAAGCCCATCCGCCTGGCGGGCAATCCCGGGCGGTATCTGCGGTACGCCGTAGAGGTGCCCTTCCGGCTTCTATCCGCAGGAGGTGAGAGACTGTGAGTGCAACATTCGGACCTGCGGGCAACGCAGAGAGTTTCCCCTACAAGTCCTCGGTGGACGCTCCCCGGTGGCTGGGCGAGCTGGGCCTGGACTGCTACGAGTACCAGTGCGGCAAAGGGGTGCGGGTGAAGGAGGACACCGCCGTGGCGCTGGGTCGGCAAGCCCAGGAGCACGGCATTTCCCTGTCTCTCCACGCCCCCTACTTCATCAACCTGGCCAACCCGGACCCGGAGTCCCAGGAGAAAACCATCGGCTATATCACTGCCAGCTGCCTGGTGGCCGATCAGATGGGAGCTACCCGGGTGGTCATCCACTCCGGCGCCCTCATGAAGCGCACCCGGGAGGAGGCCATGAACATCGCTCTGCCTTTTTTGAAGGAGATCGTGGCGGTGTGCCAGGACCAGGGCTTCGGCCACATTACCCTATGCCCGGAGACCATGGGTAAGATCAATCAGCTGGGGGATCTGGACGAGGTATTGCGCCTGTGCCAGGTCCACGAGAGCCTCATCCCCTGCGTGGACTTCGGCCACCTGTACGCCCGCTCTCTGGGCAAGGACGAGGGGGCGGAGGCGGTGGAGCGGATGCTCTCCCGCATGGAGTCCGAGCTGGGTACAGACCGGGCCAGCCGCTTCCACAGCCATTTCTCCCACATTGAATTTACCCCCAACGGGGGCGAGAAGTGTCACCGCACCTTTGACGACGACGGCGGCTACGGCCCCGCTTGGGAGCCCCTGGCCCAGGCCGTGGCAGAGCGGGGGTGGAGCCCCACCTTTATCTGCGAGAGTGCGGGCACCCAGGCGGAGGACGCCTTGACCATGAAACGCATTTATCAGAGTTATCTGTAAAAAGGAGTGTTTATTCCATGAATCACATCAAGAATATTGCCAAGGAACTGCATAATCTGGGCCTGGACGCCATGCTGGTGACTTCTGAGCCCGGCGAGTTCTATGCTATGGGCTTCCACGGGGAGGGCGTGGCCTTCATCACTTCCCAGGAGTGCTGGTACTACACCGACTCCCGGTACATTGAGGCCGCCAACCAGGAGATCACCGGGGCCCACGTGGACGTGCTGCGCTCCGGCCAGAGCTACCGTCAGCTGGTGATGTCCCTGGTGGCCACCCACAACGTGAAAAAGCTGGGCTTTGAGGACGAGGGCATGAACGTACACCAGTACAAGCTGTGGCAGGAGGCCCTGCCCGGGGTGGAGCTGGTGCCCGCTTCCGACCTCCTGACCCGCCTGCGCATGGTCAAGGACGAGGAGGAGCTGGCCGTCATGCGGGAGGCCCAGCGCATCACCGACGAGGCCTTTACCGAGATTTTGAACTATGTGAAGCCCGGCGTCACCGAGAGCGAGATCGCCGCCCGCCTGACCTACATCATGGCCAGCAAGGGCGCCCAGCGCAACTCCTTCGACCCCATCGTGGCCAGCGGTGCCAACGGCTCCAAGCCCCACGCCGTGCCCGGCCTGTCTGTCATCGAGAAGGGCCAGTTTGTCACCATGGACTTCGGCTGTGTGGTGGGTGGCTACTGCTCCGACATGACCCGTACCGTGGCCGTGGGCGAGCCCACCGACGAGATGCGCCTGGTGTATGACACCGTTCTGAAGGCCCAGCTGGCTGGCATTGCCGCCGCCCACGGCGGCGTCACCGGCGATGTGGTGCACAACACCGCCGCCAAGGTGATTGCCGACGCCGGATACGGGGAATACTTCGGACATGGCTTCGGCCACTCCCTGGGCATTGAGATCCACGAGAATCCCCGCTTCTCTCCCTTCTGGACCCAGACCATTCCCTCCGGGGCCACCCTGTCCGCCGAGCCCGGCATCTACCTGCCCGGCAAGTTCGGCGTGCGCATTGAGGATGTGCTGTGGCTGACCGACGAGGGCTGCGTGGACATCACCGCTTCCCCCAAGGATTTGATCATTCTGTAAGCAAATCAGACCCACCCGAGAGTTTTCCCATTTCTCTGTGAGAATTGTGGGTGACCCCCTTGCAAAAAAAGGGGAGATAGGGTATAATACAGTGAATTATACTTTGGATTCCCAAACTTTTATATTGGAGGACGAGACCAATGGCAATGATTACCGCAGGTGATTTCCGCAACGGCGTGACCTTTGAGATGGACGGAAAGGTGATGCAGGTTGTCGAGTTCCAGCACGTCAAGCCCGGTAAGGGCGCCGCTTTCGTGCGTACCAAGATGAAGAACGTCATCACCGGTGCTGTCACCGAGACTTCTTTCAACCCCACTGCTAAGTTCGAGCAGGCTTTCGTGGACCGCAAGGAGATGGAGTACAGCTACAACGATGGCGATCTGTACTACTTCATGGACATGGAGACCTACGACATGCTCCCCGTGAACAAGAGCGTCCTGGGCGACAACTTCAAGTTCGTCAAGGAGAACATGTCCTGCAAGATCATGTCCTACAAGGGCAGCGTGTTCGGCGTGGAGCCCCCCAACTTTGTGGACCTGGAGGTCACTGAGACCGAGCCCGGCATCAAGGGCGACACCGCCACCAACGTCACCAAGCCCGCCACTCTGGAGACCGGCGCTGAGATCAAGGTGCCCCTGTTCATCAACGCTGGCGACCGTATCCGCATCGATACCCGCACTGGCGAGTATATGGAGCGCTGCAAGGGCTAATTAGCTGTAAAGTAATTCAAACACGCCGAGATTTCCTTGCGGGTATCGATTACCCCGCAAAGCGGGGCGCACGTAG
>NZ_NFKO01000019.1:0-39192 GCF_002160435.1 Pseudoflavonifractor sp. An176
CGAATCCCCCAGGGCAATACAAGGGAACCAACGGGCCGGGCAAGCCACGGCCCTTACCGCAGCGCAACAGGATGGTGCAGCAAAACCCCCGGCGGCGGGAACGCCGCTTCTCCAGGGTAGGCCCGGATATGGAACGCACCCAGCCATAGGGCCAGCTGCCCAGGGTAGCCTGGTGTCATGGCAGTGCCAGGAACCACAGCAAGGATGACGGGCCGAGCCTAGACTTGACGCAGTTTCGGCCCAGTACCCCAGGGGGGTACCTAGGGGGGAACGCCCTGGGCGGGTTTTGGTGACTTTTGCCCGAACAAAAGTCACCCCTAGCGGGGAGCGTCCCCACCAGGCTGGCAAGCCTGTATTCATTTCTCCGTAAGGAGGTACACTATGAAATCCTTTCGCATGCCCACCGCCTACACCATCCTCCTCTCCCTGCTGCTGGTGATGACCATTCTCACCTGGGTCATCCCCGCCGGACGCTACCAGACGGGAGCGGAGGGGGAGCCTGTGGCGGGCACCTATGAGCAGATTCCCCAGCAGGGGCAGCCCATCACCTCGGTGTTCACCGCCCCCCTGGAGGGGTTATACGAGGCCATCGACATTGCCGCCTTTATCCTCATGGTGGGTGGTTTTCTTGGGGTGGTGGGCAAAACCGGGGCCATTGACCGGGGCATCTCCGCCTTGGTGGCCAAGCTCCGGGGCAAGGAGACCCTGCTCATCCCCATTTTGATGCTGGTGTTCGCCCTGGGGGGCACCACCTTCGGCATGGCGGAAGAGACCATCGCCTTTTACCCTCTGGTGCTCCCCATTTTCATCTCCGCCGGGTATGACCCTATCACCGCTGTGGCGGTGATTTTGGTGGGGGCCGGGGTGGGCACTCTGGCCTCCACCGTCAACCCCTTCGCTACCGGCATCGCCGCTGGCTTTGCCGGGGTGTCCCTGGGCACCGGGATGCTGCTGCGGGTCATCATGCTGGTGGTGATGCTGGCGGCGTCCATTTACTTTGTGATGCGCTACGCCGCCCGGGTCAAAGCCCACCCGGAGACCTCCCTCATGGCCAGCCGTCGGGCGGATTACACCGCCCGCTTTGCCGCCCAGGGTTCGGACGGGGCCAAGCTGACCTGGGTGCAGTCTCTGGCCCTGGCCCTCTTTGCCCTCACCTTCCTGGTGATGATCTACGCCGTCATTCCCTTTGACGACATGGGGCTGCCCCTGCCCACCCTGGGCTGGTGGTTCCCCCAGCTCTCCGCCCTGTTCCTGGCCGCCTCCATCCTGGTGGGGGTGTGCTGCGGGCTGGGGGAGGAGGAGACGGTGGGGGCCTTCATCCACGGGGCCGCGGACCTTCTGGGGGTGGCCTTTATCATCGGCATCTCCCGGGGTATCACCGTCATCATGAATGGGGGCCAGATCACCGCCACGGTGCTCTACTGGGGGGAACAGGCCCTGCGAGGGGCGGGGGCGGTGAGCTTTACCCTGCTCACCTTCCTTCTCTACCTGCCCCTGTCCTTCCTCATCCCCTCCTCCTCGGGGCTGGCCACCCTGTCCATGCCCATTATGGCCCCTCTGGCGGACTTTGCGGGGGTGGGGCGAGAGGTGGTCATCACCGCCTTTCAGACCGCCTCGGGGCTTATCAATCTCATCACCCCCACCAGCGCCGTGGTCATGGGGGCCCTGGCCCTGGGCCATGTGCCCTATGGGGCGTTTTTAAAGTTTATCTGGAAACTGTTGGCCATCCTGCTGGTGCTGTCCCTCATGTTCTTGGCTCTGGGGGCCCTGGCATAGTAAAAGCACACGCTGAGCGTTTCAGCGTGTGCTTTTTATCGTGGTGTGTCCCCCAGGTTCACCACCTCCAGCCCCTGGGCCGTGGCATAGTCCACCGTGTACGCGGTCCCGCCCGTGGGCTGGGTCCGATAGCTGATGCACAGACTGCTGTGGTCCACCAGATGGCGGTTGCGCACGTGCATACATCCCCGGTGGTACCCTCGAGACGTGTACACCACCTTGTCCGCCTGGGCCTTGATGGCCTCATAGGTCTGCTGCTGCTCCCTATTCCATCGCTCAGCCTGAGACCGACAGGGCAGCACCAAAATGAGGCGGATGTGGGGGTGGTCTCTTTTCAGCTCCAGCACCGTCTGGGCCGCCAGCGTGTCAAATCCCAAGGCACCCCCCGCCCCAAAATAGCGATATCCCCGACCAATGGCATCCTCCACCGCTGCCCGCAGCCGCTGGGCCAAGTCCTCCAGCTGCTGGGGCGGGATGGTACGGTGTCCGGTAAAACAAGCGGTCTGTTCTCTCATGTCTCTCACATCTATTCTATTTGTATATTATCCACCTTATGTCTAATTATAGTAGTTACTCAGATTTAAATCAATGAATGAACTATACAGTTTTTCACATACCATATAGTACAATCATACAAAAGGTGGTGGAGACTGTGGAGAAAGAGGAATTTATCAAACGGCTGACCCAACTTCGGGTACAAAAAGGGGTGTCTGCCAGAGATATGAGTCTTTCCATCGGACAAAGTTCCGGATATATCAGCAACATCGAAAATGGTGTTAATTTGCCATCTATGGCGGCATTTTTCTACATCTGCGACTATCTGGGGATTTCCCCGAGGGACTTCTTCGACACCCAGACCACCGCCCCCTCCAAAGCCTCGGAGCTCTTGGAAGTGGCCAAAACCTTGGAGCCTGAGCAACTAGACCACCTCATTGCCCTGGCAAAAGGCTTACAGAGATAACTCCTTCTCGTATCACCCCATTTGTGAGCGGAAACACCCCCGCCTCACAAATGGGTTTTTACTTGTTCTATTATATCGCATTGTGGATTTAAGTCAACAACTTGCGCTTATAATTTTTCATCTTGTTGATATAATTTAACAATATGAGAAGGAGGTGAGATGGTGTCTGACAACGATTTGTGTTTGAAAGAAATCGGTCATCGCATCACAGAGCGCCGCAAGCAGCTGGGTCTGACACAAGAAGCCCTGGCAGAAAAGGGCGATATGACCACTCAGTTTGTGTCCTATGCAGAGGCAGGCAAACGGGCCATGAGGCCGGAAAATCTTTTAAAAATCTCCTCTGCCCTGGGTGTCAGTGCGGATTACCTGCTCACAGGGGACGTAATTGACAAAGACCTCCTGTTGCTCTCCCGCAAACTAGAAAAGCTTACGCCATCTCAGCTTCAACACATCGAAAATATCATTGATGAGTGCTTGCTTCTCTTTCATTCGAACTGAGTTGCTGCTCCCATTTTCGTGGGCATGGTGATGATTGCATGACGGAACAAGAATTTTCCCTGCGTTTGGCCAAACTCCGAACAGACAAAGGCGTTTCCGCTCGTGATATGAGCCTATCCATGGGGCAAAATCCCGGCTACATCAATAACATTGAAACGGGAAAATCCATGCCTTCTCTCACCGGAATTTTTAATATCTGTGACTACTTGGGCATTACCCCCAAGGAGCTATTCGATACGGAGACGCAAAATCCCACCAAAGCCTCTGAGCTATACGCCATCGCAAAAGGGCTATCAGGCGAACAGCTTGACCTCCTCATTGCCCTGGCGAAAGGCTTACAAAAGTAATCAAAAATAGACGATACAGCTTCCATTCTGTATCGTCTATTTTTATCCCCGCTTTGTGTCTTGTCCCCGATCCACAAATTATAAATGCAAAGTTAGTTTGTTTATTTCTCATAAATCTACAAAATATTTAGCTTAATTTAAAATTAAGCTAAATCACTTTGCTTAATTCTCTTGATTTTGCAAAAATATTTTGCTAATCTTAGCTAGCTAGTTCAAAAACACCCAGAGCACACCGAAGAAACGGTATACTCTGGGTGTTTTAGCGTTTTTACAGTTGAATGATTTGCCGCTTCTTGTCGTACAGCGTCTTGCTCAGTACCCGGTGGATGGAAAATCCCATCATAGCCCCCAGGTAGGCCACCACAAACAGGGGGTGGGGGTGCTCAAAGATGTAGGTGAGGATGAGTCCCGCCAGGATGAGCTGCACCGTCATCTTCATGCTGGACACCACCAGCAGACGGGTCTGGTCGATGCGGCATACCCGCATCACCACCAGCACCACCAAAAGCCGCAGATAGGTGCTCTTCCCCGCCCCGCTGCGCCCGGTGACAAAGGCAAACTCCCCCTCCTCCACCCGAAGGGCCGGGTAGCGGAGGAAGTCCTGGAATGTTAGGGCTTCCGTGGTGCGTATCATGTCCATACCAGCGTCCCCCTCACCCGTGGATGTCCACGATGCGAGCTACGCCGTTGTCCACGGTGAAGTGCACCTCCAGCCCGCCAAAGCCGAAGCCGTACACCCGCTGGCTGTCCCGCTGGTAGGGGGGCCGGGGGTCTTGGGCCAGCACTCCCACCAGGGCCTCCCGCTTCCCCTCGGGGATGAGGCAGCGCAGGTGCGGCGGAATCTCCACCTTCAGCTTTTGCTCCGGGGCGTCCTGGGCAAAGCCTCCCACCGCCTCGGGGTGGCAGTCGGCATAGGGCACATAGGGCTTGATGTCATAGATGGGGGTGCCGTCCATGAGGTCCGCCCCCGCCACGTAAATCACCGGGCCCTGGGGGGTATGCTCCTCCACCCCCACCAGCTCCACGCAGGACAGGCCGATGGGGTTGGGCCGGAAGGGGGACCGGGTGGCAAACACCCCCATACGGGCGTTGCCCCCCAGCCGGGGCGGGCGCACCGTGGGGGACCAGGGCTTTCCCACACACTGGGAGAACTCCCAGATGAGCCACAGGTGGGAGAAGCCGTCTAAGCCCCGCAGCGCCTCCGGGTTGCGATACTCCGGGGCAAAGACAATGGCGGCCCGGAGCTCCTTCACCAGCCCCGCCTGGCGGGGGACCCCGAATTTACTGGTGAAATCCGTATGAATGTGGGCGATGGGTTCCATGAAAACACCTCGTTTGTACTCTTATTCTTCCAAGTTCTCCCGGGTCAGCAGCTTCCGATAGGCGGCGTCCATCCCGATGGCCCCCAGGGGTGCGGTGATGAGAATGCCCAGCACCGCCACAGACAGCACAATCTGTCCGCAGGGCAGGCCCATGGCCAGGGGCACCGAGCCGATGGCGGCCTGCACCGTGGCCTTGGGCAGGTAGGCGATGACGCAGAACAGGCGCTCCTTCCGGGTGAGCTTGGTGCCCGCCACGCACAGGCACACGCCCACGGCCCGGAACACCAGGGCGCACAGAATCATGAGCACAGCGGCCCCTCCGGCGCTCATGGTGTAGCGGATATCCACAGCGGCGCCCACCAACACGAAGAGGATGACCTCAGCGGCAATCCACAGCTTGCCGAACTTCTCAGACAGGCGCTTGGAGACAAAGGCAGGGCTCTTGATTTTCAGCACGCAGGCCATGCTCACCACGGCCAGCAGACCGGACACCGACACGATGCCCTCCAGCCAGGTCTCCACTGCCATGAGGGTGAAGGACACGCCCAGGACGATGATGACCTTGGTGCTGTTGCGCACACAGTGCTGGTGGGCGTAGGCGGTCTCGAAAAAGCGGCTGAGGAGCCACCCCACCACAGCGCCCAGAGCCACGCCCAGGACGATGGACACGGGGATGTTGACAAAGTCCATGAGCTGGGGATTGCCACCTTGGGCCATGCCGGTAAAGGTGGTGAAGAGGACGATGACAAAGATGTCGTCACAGGAGGCCCCGGCCAGAATCATCTGGGGGATGCCCTTTTGGGTGCCGTACCCCGTCTCCATCAGCTGCACCATCCGGGGCACCACCACCGCCGGGGACACCGCCCCCAGCACGGCGCCCATGACGGCGGCCTCCATGATGTTGACCCCCAGCAGGTGGGGGGCCACCAGCACATAGCCCAAAATCTCAAAGCTGGCGGGGACAAAGGACATCATCACCGCCGGACGGCCCACCTTTTTCAGGTCGGACAGGTTGAGCGACAGGCCCGCCTTGAGCAGGATGATGATGAGGGCCATCTGGCGCAGCTCCGCCGAGATGGACAGAATGGACGGGTCCAGCCAATTAAACACGTAGGGGCCCACCACAATGCCGGTGATGAGCATACCGATGATGCGGGGCAGCTTGAGCTGCTGGATGATGCCCGCCATGGATAGGCCCACCAGGAATATGAGTGCCAGGGATGTTAACATGTTGGTTTCCTCCTTGTGGCCACAAAAAAAGCCAATGCCCCCTGTGACCAAAATAAATCACAGAAGTCATCAGCTGAACACAGCGGTTTCGGTTGCCCGTGGGAGAACTTCATTCCCACAGGAGATTATAGCCCACTTATCTGGGTTTGTAAAGGACTTTTTCTGCCCTTGACAGCCCCCTTGTCCCACAGGTATGATAATCATATCCTAGATACAAAAAGGGAGGGTTTCTATGAGATACGAAATTACCGGCGGTGCATTTCCCGTGGTCATCTGCCACTTGCAGGACCGGGAGCAAATGATCACCGAGCGGGGCTCCATGGTGTGGATGAGCCCCAACATGGCCATGGAGACCTCCGGGGGCGGTCTGGGCAAGATGTTTTCCCGGGCCTTCTCAGGAGAGAGCATGTTCCAGAACATCTACACCGCCCGGGGCCAGGGCATGATCGCCTTTGGCTCCAGCTTCCCCGGCAAGATCATGCCCCTGAACATCGGACCCGGCCAGGAGATGATCTTGCAGAAAAACGCCTTCTTGGCCGCAGAATCCACGGTGGACCTGTCCATCCACTTCAGCCGCAAGCTGGGGGCTGGCTTCTTCGGCGGCGAGGGCTTTATCATGCAGCGCCTGTCCGGGCGCGGGATGGCCTTTGCGGAAATTGACGGCGAGCTCATCGAGTACGACCTGGCCCCTGGTCAGCAGATTGTGGTGGACACCGGCAACGTGGCCGGCTTCTCCCCCACCGTCACCATGGACATCCAGCAGGTGCCCGGGCTAAAAAACAAGTTTCTGGGCGGTGAGGGTCTCTTCAACACCCTGCTCACCGGTCCCGGCAAAGTGTGGCTCCAGACCATGCCCATCTCCAATGTGGCCATGGCCATCCGCCCCTTCATCCCCACCGGCAACGGCTAATTTGTGTACATCTGTGCGTCCCCGGCGGAACTGTCCTTCCGCCGGGGACAACTTTTCTTTTTTACCTCTTTACATTATCTCATTACTGTGCTAAAATACCGTCACTGGCTCCTCCACCCACAGGAGGGCCCCAATGAGGAGGATATGAGGATATGAAAAAGATGATTTCTCTGGCGCTGGCCCTGGCCATGGGGCTGAGCCTGGCCGCTTGCAGCGGAAAAGACGCGAAAAACACCGAACCCACCAGCGATCTGGCCTATGTCCAGGACAAGGGCACCCTGGTGGTGGGCATCACCGAGTTTGAGCCCATGGACTATCAGGACGAGAATGGCAACTGGGTGGGCTTCGACGCCGACATGGCCACCCTCTTTGCCGAGAGCCTGGGGGTGGACGTGGAGTTCCAGCTCATCGACTGGGACAGCAAGATCATGGAACTGGACGGCAAGACCATTGACGTGGCTTGGAACGGCATGACCCTCACCGAGGACGTGAAGGAGGCCATGGAGTGCTCCAACCCCTATTTCAACAACGCCCAGGTGGTGGTGGTCAAGGCCGACCAGGCGGACAAGTACCAGACGGTGGACAGCATCAAGGACCTGAGCTTCTCCGTGGAAAGCGGGTCGGCAGGCATGGAGCAGGCGGAGGCCTACTCTCTCAACTACACCCCCGCCAAGAGTCAGGCCAACACTCTGCTGGAAGTGGCCTCCGGCACCTCGGATGCGGCCATCATCGACTACCTCATGGCTGTGGCCTCCACGGGTGAGGGCACCAGCTATGAGAATCTCACCTACACCGTGTCTCTGGCCGACGAGCAGTACGGCGTGGGCTTCCGCAAAGGCTCCGACCTGGCGGAAAAGCTCAACGAGTTCTTCGCCGAGAAGTATGCCGACGGCACCATGCAGAAGGTGGCGGAGAAGTACGGCATCGCCGAGAAATTGGTGGAACAGCCATAACACGGACACAACCGAAGGCAGAGCGGATGCTCTGCCTTCGGTCAGATCATGAAAAAGCAAATTCCATGTAAGATATTCAGATTATTTTGCAGGATCATAAGCCCTCGGCAGAGTTTTCCCGCCGAGGGGCGGGAAAATAAATTGAAATCTGTTTTTTCCGGGGACATGCGCATCGGAAAAAACACTTCTCAGCCCGCCAGTGTGGCCTTGGGTCGCCCTTTGACCCAAGGGTGCATGCAGCGGGCTGCACTTTCTCTCAAAAATGCAAGCATTTTTGAGAAGCATATTAAGGTGGTATTGACATGTTTGCAACCGTCATTGGAGCGCTGAACGAGGGCTTTGTCCAGACGCTCAAACTATTTTTCGTCACCCTATTGGGGGCGCTTCCCCTGGGATTAATCATCTGCTGGGGCTCCATGAACCGCTTTTTCCTCCTGCGGTGGTTCTCCCGAGCGCTGGTGTGGGTCATCCGGGGCACCCCGCTGATGCTCCAGCTGTTCGTTATCTTCTACGTCCCGGGCATGATTCCCGGTTTTGAAAACCCCTGGCCCGCTGGCGATTCCGGACGGTTTATCGCCGCCAGTGTCACCTTCATTCTCAACTACGCCTGTTACTTCTCGGAAATCTACCGAGGCGGCATTCAGGGCGTTCCCAAGGGACAGCAAGAGGCGGGGCAGGTACTGGGCATGACCAGGGGCCAGATTTTCTTCCACGTCACCCTGCTGCAAATGATCAAACGCATCGTGCCCCCCATGTCCAACGAGGTCATCACCCTGTTAAAGGACACCGCTCTGGCCGGCGTCATCTCCCTGCAAGAGCTTCTGTGGGCGGGCGAGGCTTTCCTGAAAAGCTCCCACGGCTACCGTGGCCTGCTGTGGCCCCTGTTCTTCACCGGCGTGTACTATCTGGTCTTCAACGGCCTGCTCACCCTGCTGTTGGGGCGGCTGGAAAAGAAGCTGGACTATTTCTCCTGAAAAGGCGGGTGTGACATATGGCAATCTTAGAGGTAAATAACCTGGAAAAACACTTTGGCTCCACCCGGGTGCTGGAGGATATCAGCTTTGATTTGGAGCAGGGCAAGGCCCTGGCCATCATCGGCTCCTCGGGCAGCGGTAAGACCACCCTGCTGCGGTGCCTGAACTTCCTGGAGACCCCGGATCAGGGCACCATCTCGGTGGGGGGCAACGTCATCTTTGACGCCGCCAACTGCCGCAGCCAGACCGATGCCGAAATCCGCAAAAAACGCCTCCACTTCGGCATGGTGTTTCAGTCCTTCAACCTGTTTCCCCAGTATACGGCCCTGAAAAACGTGACCCTGGCCAAGGAACTGCTGGCCCGGGAGCGGCCCGACTTCAAGGCCAACAAAAAGGCCATTTTGGAGGAGATTCAGCAGGAGGGCCTGGAACTGCTCACCAAAATGGGCCTGGAGCAGCGGGCAAGCCACTACCCCAGCCAGCTCTCCGGCGGCCAGCAGCAGCGGGTGGCCATCGCCCGGGCTCTGGCCCTGAAGCCGGATATCCTGTGCTTTGACGAGCCCACCTCCGCCCTGGACCCGGAGCTCACCGGAGAGGTGTTGCGGGTCATCCGGGGCCTGGTGGAACAGAAGACCACCATGATCATCGTCACCCACGAGATGGCCTTCGCCCGGGACGTGGCCGACGAGGTGATGTTCATGGATGGGGGCCTCATTGTGGAGCGAGGCCCCGCCCGACAGGTCATCGAGAACCCCCAAGAGGAGCGCACCCGGCAGTTTTTGGCCGGATACACCCAAGAATAAGCAAAAAAACATCCACATGGACCTGGGTCCATGTGGATGTTTTTTCTGTTCTCTCAGGCAAAGGGGTTCTCGTCGGGATAGGGCAGGCTCTTGGGCTGGTTGTAGGCGATATCCCCCACACCCAGGTACTTGAACACCTCGTACAGGGCCTTGCCGTGGTGGCCGAAGGCCACAGCCCCGTGGTGGGGATAGCGCTTGGCCAGCAGCACATGGCGGTAGAAGCGGTCCATCTCCGGGATGGCAAAGGCGCCGATGGAGCCAAAGCTCTGGCAGTCCACATCCATCACCTGGCCCTGGGCGATGTAGGCCCGCAGCTGGGTGTCGGCGGTGCTCTGGAGGCGGAAGAAGGTGATGTCTCCGGCCTTGATGTTGCCCTCCATGGTGCCCCGGGTGATATCCGGCTCGGCCAGCTCGGGCTCCAGGTCCCGCTTCATGATGAGCTGATAGCCCATGTGGGGATTTTTCAGCAGGGAACAGCTGGTGTTGCCGCAGTGGAAGCCCATAAAGGTCTCGTTCAGGCGCACGTCGTACTTGCCCCGCACGCACTGGTCATACATGGACTGGGGCACGGTGTTGTTGATGTCCAGCAGGGTGGTAGGCCCGCCGGAGACGCACACCCCGATGTACTCGGACAGGGCCCCGTAGATATCCACCTCGCAGGCCACGGGGATGCCCCGGGCGGCCAGGCGGCTGTTGACGTAGCAGGGCACGAACTTGAACTCGGTCTGGAAGGCGGGCCAGCACTTGTTGGCAAAGGCCACATACTGGCGAGTCCCCTTGTGGTCCCGGGCCCAGTCCTCCAGGGTCAGCTCATACTGGGCCAGACGGGGCAGAATGCCGGCGTAGGGGTTGTGGTCCCCCAGCTCCGCCTCCATCTCCGCCATCTTGGCGGGAATGCGGGGGTCGTTGGTGTGCTTGTTGTAGGCCACCAACAGGTCCAGCTCGGAGTTCTCCTCCACCGCCACGCCCAGGTCGTACAAGGCCTTGATGGGGGCGTTGCAGGCCAGAAAATCGTCGGGACGGGGGCCAAAGGTGATGACTTTCAGACCCTTGAGGCCCAGAATGGCCCGGGCGATGGGGACAAACTCCTCCATGGCGTGGGCCAGGTCCTGAGCAGTTCCCACGGGGTACTCGGGGATGTAGGCCCGCAGGCCCCGCAGCCCCAGGTTATAGGAGCAGTTGAGCATGCCGCAGTAGGCATCGCCACGGCCATCGTGGAGGTCGCCGTCTCCCTCGGCGGCGGCCACGTACATCACAGGGCCGTCAAACCACTCGCCGATGAGGGTCTCCGGGGTCTCGGGGCCGAAGTTGCCCAAAAACACCACCAAAGCGTTGACCCCGGCCCCCTTCACGTCGTCCACGGCGGCCCGGGCGTCCAGCTCGGTCTCCACGGTGACGGGGCACTCATACACGCCCTCCCCATAGGCGGCCACCAGGGCGGCCCGGCGGCGCTGGGACAGAGCGGCGGGGAAACAGGAGCGGGACACGGCGATTAAGCCCAGCTTTACCTCAGGAATATTGTCAAACATGATAAAAACCCTCCTTACAGGTTCAAAATATACTCTTAGTCTTGGGCCAGGGTGGCAAACAGCCCCCGGCAGGCGGGATAGATCTGGCGGAATTTCTGATACTTGGCCTCATACCGGGCCACCAGCTCCGGCTGGGGCTCCACGGTGTCCTTCACCTGCACCAGGGCCTGGGCGGCCTGCTGGACCCTGTCAAAGGCCCCGCAGCACACCATGGCCAGTATGGCAGCTCCGTACCCCGGCCCCTGCTCGGTGGCCATGGTGTCCAGGGGAATGCCCAGGACGTTGGCCAGAATGGTACGCCACAACGGCGACTTGCTGCCCCCGCCGCATAGGCCGGACCGGGGGATGTTCAGTCCCAGGCTGCGGGCCACCTCCAGGGAGTCCCGGATGGCGAAGGCCACCCCCTCCAGCACCGCCTGGGTCATGTCCGCCCGGGTGGTGTCCATGGTTAAGCCCCAAAACACGCCCCGGGCGTCGGTGTCGTTGATGGGGCTGCGCTCCCCCATGAGATAGGGGAGGAAATACACATGGCCCCGCCCCAGCTTGTCCTGGGAAATGGGGGCCTGTTGGGCGGCGTAGTCCGAGGTACCCAGGATGTTGTCACACCACCAGGCGTTGCAGGAGGCCGCCGACAGCATACACCCCATGAGGTGCCAGCCCCCGTCGGCGTGGGCAAAGGCGTGAAGGGCGTTGTTGGGGTCCACCCGGAACTGGGTGGAGGAGATGAAAATGGTGCCGGAGGTGCCCAAGCTGATGTTGCACTTGCCGTCCCCCACGGTTTGGGTGCCCACCGCAGCGGCGGCGTTGTCCCCCGCCCCGGCGCACACCAGAGTGTTGGGGGACAGCCCCAGGGCCTGGGCCACGTCCTCCCGCAGAGCCCCCACCCGCTCCCAGCTCTCGTGGAGGGTGGGCATCTGGTCCTCCCTCAGGTGGCACAACTCCAGCATCTCCCGGCTCCAGGTCTTGTGCTCCACGTCCAGCAGCAGCGTCCCCGAGGCGTCGGAGTAGTCGGTGGCGTACGCCCCGGTGAGGCAGTACACCAGGTAGTCCTTGGGCAGGAGGATTTTGTGGATGCGGGCGAACAAATCCGGCTCATTCTGGGCCATCCACAGCAGCTTGGGGGCGGTGAAGCCCGCAAAGGCGATGTTGGCGGTGTGGCGGCTGAGCACCTCCCGGCCCACCTGATGGTTGAGCCAGTCCACCTGGGGGGCAGTGCGGCCATCGTTCCACAAAATGGCGGGGCGCAGCACCTGCCCCTGGTCGTCCAGAGCCACCAGGCCGTGCATCTGGCCCCCCACCCCGATGCCCGCCACCTGGGCGGGGTCCACCCCCTCCAGCAGCTGAGGGATGCCGGACATACAGGCCGTCCACCAGTCCTGGGGATTCTGTTCACTCCAGCCAGGCTGGGGAAAATACAGGGGGTAGTCCCGGCTCACCGTGCGGCTCACCGTTCCCGCCCCATCCACCAGCAGGAATTTGCAGGCGGACGTGCCCAAATCAATGCCAATATAGTACAAGGTCTCTCGCCTCCCGGTCTTTGCGTTACATTCTGCTGTTACCATACCACCCCCGCCCCCTGCCGTCCTTGACTAGTTTGCTGTGGTGATTAGACAAATGTGCTGTTTTTGTATATTAGCCGTTGTGCACATTTTGGGCGTTCCTCTTTTGTCCGTTTTGTCAGTTTTGAAATTTTACGAACTTATTTGGTGTATACTCGCTGTTTTCTCTCCATTTGAACCGGACAACCCCATTGCATTTTCTCCCCAAGGCGAGTACAATTTCTTATACAAATTTACGATTTGGGAGGTGTGGCCTGTGGCGACCCTGGAAATTGTCCAACATCCTCACCTGGGGGGCGTCCATCTGTTTTTCAACACCCTGGACCACCGCTCCCTCCACATCCACCTGGACTGGGAGCTGGTGTGGGTGCTGGACCAGCCGCTGCTGGTGTCCTGCGGTGGACAGGAGCACCGGGTGGAGCCGGGGGAGCTGGTGCTGTTTAGCCCCGGCCAGCCCCATGAGTTTCACAAGGTGGAGGGCAGCTGCACCTTTTTGTGCCTCCAGTTGGACCCCGCCGCCTTTCCCGCCGCCCAACGGGTGTACACTGAGACCATCTTTCCCGCCGCCCATCTGTCCGGAGAGGAGACGGCCCGGCTGAAAACCTCCCTCATCGCCCTGTTTCGCCGCTATCTCCAGCGCCCGCCCTTCTACCAGCTGGACTGCCTGGGGCGGGTCAACCAGATTCTCTATCTTCTCCTCACCCGCCTGCCCGTGCGTCAGGTCACGGAACAGGAGGCGGCAGAACGGGAGCGGCGCAGCGCCCGGCTCATGCGGCTGGTGGCCTTTGTACAGGAAAATTTCGCCCACAAAATCCGCCTGTCCGACTTTGCCCGGCAGGAGCGCCGCTCTCTGAGCTACCTATCCCACTTCGCCCGGGAGATGCTGGGCCACAGCTTCCAGGAGTATGTGGCCACCGTGCGCTTCCACCACGCCTGTCACCTCATGGCCACCACCAACAAGGGGATGCTGGCGGTGTGCATGGAGTCGGGATTCTCCGACTACCGCTACTTCTCCCGGATGTTTCAGACCCACTTCGGCATGACCCCCGAGGCCTACCGCCGTCGGCCAAAACATTCCCAGACCACCCAGCCCCAGCCCACCCTGGACTCGGCGGAGCGGTTTTACTCCCCGGAGGGGAGTTTGCAGCTGCTGGACCGGCTGGAACAGCAGTACACAGAAAAAGGGCCGAGGGAGGCGTAACGCCTCTCTCGGCCCTTTCAGGTGTTTCATTTGGTTTTACTGGGCCAGCTCCTCCAGGGTGGGCATGGCGGGAATGGCGCCGCTGCGGGAGCAGGTCACCGAGGCCGCCCGGTTGGCAAAGGTGAGAATCTCCTCCAGCTCCTCTTTGGTCAAGCCCTCCAGGGCTCCCTGGGTGCGGCGGCTCAGGCGGCTGAGCACCGCCCCGAAGAAGGTGTCTCCAGCCCCGTTGGTGTCCGCCACCTTGGTGGGTACGCCGGGGACGACGCCCGTGTGCTCGCCCAATCGGTAGAACACGCCCTCAGAACCCAGGGTGATGAGCACCAGGGAAATGCCCTTGTCTGCCATCACCTGACTACAGGTCTCGGGGTCATTGGAGCCGGAGAGCAGCTCCATCTCCTCGTCGGACAGCTTCAAAATGTCCACGCTGGACAGGGGGCGGCGCATCCACTCCACCGCCTGGTCCTGGCTCTCCCACAGAGCGGCCCGGTAGTTGGGGTCGTAGCTCACCGTCACCCCCTGCTGTTTGGCCAGCTCCACGGCGTGGAGGGTGGCGGTGCGGGCGGGGTCGGCGGTGAGGCTCACCGAGCCGAAGTGGACAATACCCGCCCCGGCAATGAGGTCCCGGTCCACCTGGTCTGCGGTCAGGTTGGCGTCCGCGCCCCGCATGAACTGGAAGGAGCGCTCCCCCTGGGCGCTCACCGACACCACCGCCAGGGTGGTGGCCCCCTGGCCCACCCGCAGGCCCTGGGTGCTGACGTTGTTTTCCTTTAGGACCTGGGCCAGGTAGGTGCCGAAGCCGTCGGAGCCCACCATGCCCACGAAGGCGGTGTCCGCCCCCAGGCGGGACGCCGCCACCGCCACGTTGGCGGGAGCGCCGCCGGGATTGGCGGCATACATGGGGATGTTCTGCTGGTTATATCCGGTCTGGGTCAAATCAATGAGAATTTCGCCGATGGTGACAATGCGCATGACGCTCTCTCCTCCCGAATGAAATCGTTTTCATATAGAAAATTGTATCACGTTTTCCCTCCGGTGACAAGGGGGGGCGCTGGGAACTTTTCCCCGGGCCCCCCGTCCTTTTTCTTGCCTTTCTCCGCCCAATCTGCTATCCTGTATACTGCAAGATACTGCAAGAAACAATTGTGGCCCCCTGCTGCGGGGGTTCCACGGATTGGGAGGTATCCGCATGGCTTCCATCAAAAAACGGTCGCTGGTGGATCAGGTCTACGATCGTCTGCGCAGCGATATCATTTCCCTGCGTCTGCCCCTGGGCAGCCGGGTCAACGTCAACGAACTTCAGGACTCCCTGGGTGTCAGCTGCACCCCCATCCGGGAGGCTATCAACCGCCTGCAACAGGAAGGGCTCATTGCCTACGAGAACAACGTGGGCGCCCGGGTGCTGACCCTGGACGCCAAGGACGTGGAGGAGATCACCCAGCTGGCCACCACCCTCCACTGTGCCGCCGCCCGGCTGTCCATGGAGCGGGAGGACCACCAGGTCCTGGCCCAGCACCTGGCGGAACGTCTGGCGGAATTTGAGGCCGCCCGGACGCCCCAGCAGCTGGCGGTGGGGGTGCACCGGTTTATGGAGGTATTTTACGTCCACTGCGGCAACCGCCGTCTGGACAAGAGTATGCTGGCCATTCAGGGCCAACAGCTGCTGCTGCGCAACCTGTACACCGCCCACGGCATGGACCTTTCGGCCAATCTCTCGGACTTCCGGGCCATGCTGGCCGGGGTGGAGCACAACCAGCCGGAGGAGATCTGCAAGGCCCTGAAGGCCAACGCACAGCGGGTGGAACGGGCAGTTAGCGAAACTCTACTGTAAATACACGCAAAAGGGCTTTGATTCGTTGGGTCAAAGCCCCTTCTTTTTGCGCTCTGCTCTTGACTTTTTGCCCTCTGGCCCATAAAATACATAGTTACGATACCTTTATTATTTGAAAAAGGAATGAGAGTTTTATGGCACAAGACAAAAGCAAACAGGTCAGCCAGATCACCGATATGGAGGCCGACTTTGCCCAGTGGTTCACCGACGTGTGCACCAAAGCAGAACTGATTGACTATTCTTCCATCAAAGGCATGTTTATCCTGCGCCCCTATGGCTACGCCATCTGGGAGAACTTCCAGAAGATTCTGGACGAGAAGTTCAAGGAGACCGGCCACGAGAATGTATATCTGCCCATGCTCATCCCCGAGTCCCTGCTCCAGAAGGAGAAGGACCACGTGGAGGGCTTCGCCCCTGAGTGCGCCTGGGTCACCTTCGGCGGCAGCGAGGAGCTGGAGGAGCGCTACTGCATCCGCCCCACCTCTGAGACCCTGTTCTGTGAGCACTACTCCCACATCATCCACTCCCACCGGGACCTGCCCAAGCTGTACAACCAGTGGTGCTCCGTGCTGCGCTGGGAGAAGACCAGCCGTCCCTTCCTGCGCCACCGGGAGTTTTTGTGGCAGGAGGGCCACACCATGCACGCCACCGCCCAGGAGGCCATGGAAGAGACCGAGCGCATGTTCAACATCTACGCCGACTTCTGCGAGAACTACCTGGCCATGCCCGTGGTGAAGGGCCGCAAGACCGATAAGGAGAAGTTCTCCGGCGCTGAGGCCACCTACACCGTGGAGTGCATGATGCACGACAAGAAGGCCCTCCAGGCCGGCACCTCCCACTACTTCGGCGACGGCTTCGCCCGTGCCTTCGGCGTGAGCTTCGCCGGCAAGGACAACCAGCTGCACACCCCCTTTGAGACCTCCTGGGGCGTGTCCACCCGCCTCATTGGCGGTGTCATCATGACCCACGGCGACAACAACGGCCTGGTGCTGCCCCCCCGCATCGCCCCCACCCAGGTCATCGTCATCCCCGTGGCCCAGCACAAGGACGGGGTCATCGAGGCCAACCAGGCCGTGTGCGACCGCCTGAAGGCCGCCGGCATCCGGGTGAAGATGGATGCCTCCGAGCAGTCTCCCGGCTGGAAGTTTGCCGAGTATGAGATGAAGGGCGTGCCCCTGCGCCTGGAGCTGGGCCCCAAGGACATGGAGAAGAACCAGTGCGTGCTGGCCCGCCGTGACAGCGGCGAGAAGACCTTCGTCTCCCTGGACAACATCGAGGAGACCGTGAAAAACCTGCTGGAGGAGATTCAGCAGAGCCTCTTCGACCGTGCCAAGCGCAACCTGGACGAGAACACCTACCCCTGCTCCACCCTGGAGGAGGTCAAGGAGAAGATGGCCACCCAGGGCGGCTTTGCCAAGACCATGTGGTGCGGCGACGAAGCCTGCGAGCTGAAGATGAAGGAAGTGGCGGGCGTGTCCTCCCGCTGCATCCCCCTGGAGCAGGAGCACCTGGGCGACGTGTGCCCCGTGTGCGGCAAGCCCGCCAAGCACATGGTGTACTGGGGCGTTGCTTACTAATTGACAGATAAGTATAACAGGCGTATCATGTCCCCCGGCATGGTACGCCTGTTAGCATATGGAAAACTTGCAAAATGGCCAAACACTCTTACACGATAAAGGAGGCTTGTGATTTCTATGCATATTGACATGCTTCTTCTCTTCCTGTTCATCCTGTCCTTCCTGGCTTTTGTCTCCAACCGTATTCTCTCCCGCTACCTGTACATGACCGCCGGGCTCAAATCCTCTGACGCCATGATCTATCTGTCCCAGTTGTGGAACGACGGAATGCACCGGAATCGGCAAGAGAGGCTGATGAGCTGGCTGGAGTACCGCTCCGGCTACGCCAAAGAGTTTTACACCATGGCCCGGTACTACAACGCCTGTAGCTGGCCTACCGTTGTCTATCTTCTGGGCGCAGTGGCCCTCTCCATGGCAGGGTTCTCCCGCTACACCTGGGTGATGGGGGTGACCATGGTGGTGGTGTGGGCCATTCTCACCCTGCTGGGGTTCCGGTACGGGAAGTACATTGAGTCCGAGACCGCCGACTATTTCGACACCTCCCGCTACAAACCATACGAGCCGGAGGAGCCGGACGACTCCAGTGAGCCGTACTACGACTCCACGCCCACCGGGCCCTTTGCCACCGGCGACACGGAGGACACAGAGCGCCGCCGCTTCCGAAATGGCTATGCCCGGAACATCCTGGCTGTGGTGCTCATCCTGGCCTTTGTCCTGGTCCCCGTCCTCTCCCAGAAGTTTTCCCGTCCCACCACCTCCACCCCGGAGGCCACCACCCAGCCCTCCGAATTTCCCTCGGCCCAGCCCACTTCCGCAGGCACCCCTGAGGCTCAGGCCATGTACGACCGCCTGGATCAGGAGGGCTTCCACCCGCTCAACGCCGTGGGCCAGCTGTCTGACACCTACCCCGGCATCATCCTCTCCGACGGCATTCTGGTGGAGGAGGAGGGGCTGCACCTGGAGTATCTGGTGCTGACCCAGGAGAGCCAGGCCAAGGATCTGGCCCAAGGACTGCAACACCAGCTCTATGAGCTGGTGGCCGCCCGGGACCCGGACATTACCGAGGAATCCGGGGAGGGCTACACCCTCTACACCCAGGAGACCGAGGGAGACTATGGCGTCGTGGTGCGGGACGGCACCAACATCCTTTATGTCTACTGCCCCCAGTACGACACCACCTGGATGAAGTGGTTTCTCAATGATTTGGGGTATCTGAGCGACTATTAAGGGGGTTCTGTTATGGATATCACCCTGTTTGTCATCAACACCGTCATCTGCGCCATATTCTGGCTGTTGAGTCGGTTCTGCTGCGCCTGGATTGGGCGGCTATCGGAGGCCTCCGCCGGGCAGACCCTCCGGGATGTGGAGGCCCACCTCAGCCAGGCCCCTGGAGAGAAACTCTTCCCCTGGCTCATGGACATCTCCCCCCGGCCCCGGCTCACCGCCCTGTTTCACTACCTGTTCCGCGGCCTCACCTCCCTGCCCCTCTTGGGCATGGTCTTTGGGGTCACCCTCCCCTTTGTCCCCGCCTGGGAGGTGTACGCCCGGTACCTCATCAACACCATGTTTGTGCTCTATATGACCCTCTTCGTCCTGGGTCTGGCGCTCTTTGACCCCCTGCACTACCGCTGGACGGGGAAATACCGATAAAAGCGACCAGGGGCCTTCCACGATGGAAGGCTCCTGGTCGTTTGCTGGTGTTGCGTTTTTCCGCCGACTCCTTGCGTTGCTGGCGTAGGGGAGGGGCTTGCCCCTCCCGAATCCCCCAGGACAATGCCGGAAAAGCAACGGGCCGGGCAAGCCCGGCCCCTACCACGGCTGGTAGTATCTGTCCTCCCTCCACTTGGCGGGATTCTCTTCGATATACTGCCAAATCCGCAAATAATCTTCTTGGTTGCCAATGACATGGTCATAATAGCTGCGTTGCCACAGCCGCTCCCCCATAACACCTCTTACTTGGTTCCATCTACGGGTGGTCAATGACTTAAACGCACCCAGAATCTCAGGCAACGATGCCGTAGGGGCCGAACTCGCCGACAAGCGCAGAATGGCATGTACGTGGTTGGGCATGATCACATATTTGTCTACTGCCACATGGGGAAAGCGTTCTGGCAGCCGTGCTGCTTCTTCCCGTACCATCTGCCCCACTGGAGACAGTTCGGGCCGGGCAAGCCCGGCCCCTACCACCGTGCCCAACACACAGCGGTTATCTTGGGTGCATACGGTGACCAAATAGTAGCCAGCGGTACCATAATCGTAGTTGGGTAGCCGCATCCGCTTCCGGCGAGGCAGCTCCGCACCGCTCATCCCAGTGTATCCGGGGCAAAGGACCGGGCGGGCAGCACATCGCTCAAACCCACCAGCACCGGGTCCAGCCCGTTGTCCCCCCACTGGGGCGGAGGCGTCTCCAGGCGGCGGGGCGGCATCCCATCCCGCAGGGGAATCACCGCCACCATATTCACCCCATAGCCCAGCTTGCTGTCCGCCATGAGCAGACCGCCGTGGAGCTGGGCAATCTGTTGGGCCAGGGCCACCCCCATGCCCTGCTCCTCCTGAGGGGGCTGCTGAAAGAGGGCGGACAGCTGCTGGGCATCCAGCCCCGGCCCCTGATCGGACACGGTGATGCGCACCGACCCGGTGCCCGGCTGCACCGTCAGCTTCACGGGGCTGGCCGTTTTGGCAGCGTTGGACACCAGTTCCAGCACCAGCTGCTCCAGCATTCCGCCGTCTGCCACTCCGGACAGCCCCGGCGCCACCTCCCAAGTAAAGGAGACGTTGGCCCCGGCCAAGGCGCCCTCCAGCCGCCGGGCCAAATCCGTGCCCCAGCGGGTAATATCCAAGGGAGCCACTTGCAGGCGCACCTCGTCCTCATCGGTGAGCCGCCGTGCCAGCTCCAGCCGCCCCACCAGGCGCAGCATGCGGCACACGCTTTGGTTGATGGTGCTCAGATACGCGCGGCTCTTTTCATCCGTGGCGTACCGCTCCAGCAGCTGACTGGCGGCGGTCATCTGGGCCAGCTGCATCCGCAGCTGCGCCATGTGCGCCCCGGTGGAGCTCTCCAACATCCATCGTTCCAATCCTCACGCCTCCCTTGCCCATTATCCTATGCAAAGAAGCCCCATTTCTCTCTGGAAAAATCAGGGCCTGTTCAGTATGACCCATTATACCAGATTTCGACGTGGGCAACAAGCACCCCAGAAAAATTTTCCTGAAAATGCCAAATCCGTGACGGCGCACCGTCACGGATTGGAACATTTGTCATTCAGCGTCCAGCTGGGCGGCCACCTGGGCCAGAGGATTGGGGGTGTAGCCCTCCACGGTGCCCTCGTCCATGGCGTTGGCCAGGGCGGAATCCAGGGGCAGCTTGGCCAACACAGGCAGGTTCAGCTCAGCGCCCAGGGCGTCGATGGTGCTCGCACCGAAGATGGGGTGCTCGCCGCCGCAGTCGGGGCAGCGGAAGAAGCTGTAGTTCTCCACCAGGCCCAGCACGGGCACCTTCATCATCTCCGCCATGCGCACGGCTTTGGTGACGATCATGCCCACCAGGGTCTGGGGCGCGGTGACCACCACCACGCCGTCCACCGGCAGGGACTGGAACACGGTCAGGGGCACGTCGCCGGTTCCGGGAGGCATGTCCACGAACAGGTAGTCCAGCTCGCCCCACACCACGTCGGTCCAGAACTGCTCCACCGCTCCGGCGATGACGGGGCCACGCCAAATCACGGGGTCGGTCTCGTTGTCGGTGAGCAGGTTCAGGCTCATCATCTTGATGCCGCCGGCGGTCTCCACCGGCAGGATGCCGTCATCGGTGCCCATGGCGTGCTGGTGGATGCCGAAGGCACGGGGGATGGAGGGGCCGGTGATATCGGCGTCCAGAATGCCCACCTTCTTGCCCCGGGCGGCCATGGCGGCGGCCAGAGAGCAGGTGACAGTGGACTTGCCCACGCCGCCCTTGCCGCTGACCACGGCGATCACCTTTTTGATGTGGGAGTGGGCGTTGCAGGACTTGCGGAAGTCGTGGGGCTGTTGACGCTCCCCGCAGTTGGAGCTGCAGCTGGAGCAGTCGTGGGTACATTCACTCATGGAAACATCTCCTTATACAGTCTGCCCAGAGGGCAGACGTTTTCCTCAAGTTCGAATTGGCTTGGATATTTTACCACAGTTTGTGCCCCGTTACAACGGGTGAGGCGGGAAAAGCTACTCTACGGTGGTAGGGGCCGTGGCTTGCCCGGCCCGCCACTCCCCTGGCATTGTCCTGGGACATTCGGGAGGGGCAAGCCCCTCCCCTACGCCCGATCTATGGAAATCCGTGCCGCAGGCACACCACAGTTATTCATTATTCGTTATTCATTTCATACTCACCCAATAAACTCGTGCAACAGCGAATCTTTCGGCACCAGTCCCGGCTCAATGGTCTCGAACCAGTCAAAGGCCCGCACCAGCTCCAAAAGCTCGTGGCGGCGCTGGTTCTCCTGGGGCACCGCCGCCATGAGGGGGCGGGCGTAGCAGGCCATCACCGACACCTCATAGGGCAGGGACGAGTCGAAGAGCATATGGGCGGTGTGCTTGTAGGGGGAGATGTACAGCTTTTCTCCCCGGCGCACGTTGGCCCACATATCCAGGGTGCCCACAATGTCGGTGCCCCGGAAGTTGAAGTCCCGCACCGCCCGGCGGGTCAGCCGCATCCAGGTGCCCTTGAAGCGCAGCACCTCCCCGTCCATCACATTGCTGCGGGCGGAGATGTACAGCCGGGTGGCGTTGGGGTGTCCGGCGGTGAGTTTGGTGTTTAGCGCGTGAATGCCCTCAAAAATCGCCACCTCATCCTTGCCCAGCTTCAACGGCTTGGCCTTGCTGTCGTTGCGCATCTGGCGGGCAAACTCGAAGTGGGGCACCAGAATCTCCTCCCCCCGGGTGAGCTGGGCGAAGTGCTGGCTAAGCAGCTGCAAGTCCATCATCTCCGGGGACTCGTAGTCGATCTCCCCCTCGGGGGTGCGGGGGGCGGTGCTGGGGTCCCGGCGCACAAAGTAGTCGTCCATGGAAATGGTGTGGGTGCCCACCCCCCGCCGCTGCAGCTCGGCGGTGATTTTATGGGCGGTGGTGGTCTTCCCCGACCCGGAGGGGCCGGAGAGGAGCACCACGGGGCTCAGCTTCATATTTTTGCAGATCAGATCGGCGGCCTGCTCCACTTTTTTCTGGTATTCCGCGTCACACGCCTGCATAAATCCCAGCTTATCCTGCCGGACTGCCCGGTTGATTTCCTCCAGTTGATAGGCCATGGTCTCTTCCTCCTATGCTATGCCCGTTTGAATTGCTTCTCCAACTCTCCTCGGGTCAGCTCGATGGCCACGGGCCGCCCATGGGGACAGTACTTCACCTCTCCCGCCATGACCTTCTGGGCTACCCGCTCCAGCTCCTGGGGGTCGTTGCGCTGGCCCCCCTTGATGGCGGCCTTGCAGGCCATGGTGTGCATCACCTCATCCCGGGCGGCGCTGGGGTCCGCCCAACCGGTGAGGCGCAGCTTTTTGGCCAGTTCCAGCAGAGTGGGCTCCACATCCCCAGTCTCCAGGTAGTCGGGCACCGCCCGCACGGCGATGCTCCCCGCCCCGAACTCCTCCAGCTGGAAGCCGAAGCCCTCCAGCACCTCCTGGCCGTCCAGCAGCACCTGCCGCTCCTGGGGTCCGGGGGTGATGGTGATGGGAATGAGCAGCTCCTGCACCATGGGCCGGTAGTCCTGAGCCTTGAGCCGGTCGAAGTTCACCCGCTCGTGGGCGGCGTGCTTGTCAATGAGCACCACCTTGTCCCCCTGCTCCACCATGATATAGGTGTGGAACAGCTCGCCCCGCACCACCCAGGGCTCCTGGGGTTCCTCCACGGGGGTGGGTTCCGGCTCTGGCTCCACCACGGGGATGGGAATCTCCGCCTCCACTGGCTTCTCCACCTGGGGAGCCGGGGTGGGCTTCTTCACCCCCACCGGGGCGGGAGCGGTTGCCACAGGGGCCGCCGCCTTGGGTTTCTCCTCTACCACGGTGGGCGGAATCTGTTTCGACTCCACCGCAACACTGGCTTGGACGGACTTCTCCTCCACCACCGTCCGCTGCACCACAGGCCGGGAGATAAAGGAGGAAGCAGCCGGGGCCGCTTTTTTCTCCTGTACCGTGGGGGTGTCCAACGGAGTCACCCGGCGGAAGGGGCTGGGCGTGGTCTGGGGCTTGGAAACCACCGCCGCCGGGGGCGGGGTGGTGGTGGTCTTGGGCTGGGCCACCGTGGAGGTAAGCATGTCGTGGAGACTGGTCTGGTTGGGGGTGACGGTGTCCTGGCGGGGCAGCACCGACTTCACCACCGCCTGGGGGCGGCTCTGGTCCCCGTTCAAAGCAGCCAGCACCCCGTGGTACACGGTGGAAAACACCTGCTGCTCGTTTTGGAACTTCACCTCTGTCTTTGTGGGGTGGACGTTCACGTCCACGGTGTTGGGCCGCACGGTGAGGTGGAGCACACAGCCCGGGAACTTGCCCACCATCTTCTGGTTGCGGTAGGCCTCCTCCAAGGCCGCCATCATCACCCGGCTTTTGATGTACCGTCCGTTGACGAAAAAGTGCTGATAGCTGCGGCTGCCCCGGCAACAGGTGGGCAGGGAGACAAAGCCGGAGATCTCCATGTGCTCCCCGGACCCCTTCACCGGCAAAAAGCCCAGGGCCAAATCCCGGCCCAGCACGGCGTAAATGGCACTTTTCAGCTGTCCGTCTCCGGGGGTGAGCAGTTCCTGCTTGCCGTCCCGGATGAACTTCACCGACAGCTCCGGGTGGGACAGGGCCAGCCGCTGCACCACAGCGAACACCGCCGCACCCTCGGCGGAGTCTTTCTTCATGAATTTCAGCCGGGCAGGGGTGTTAAAAAACAAATCCCGCACCAGCATGGTGGTACCCTTGGGGCATCCCGCCTCCTCCTGTTCCACCAGCTGTCCCCCTTCCAGAGACAAGGCGGTGCCCAGCCCCTGGCCCTGGTTGGTGAGCAGTTCCACCCGGGACACCGCCGCAATGGCGGCCAGAGCTTCCCCTCGGAAGCCCAGGGTGCCGATGGCCTCCAGGTCATACTCCGAGGAGATCTTGGAGGTGGCATGGCGGAGAAAGGCGGTCTGGCACTGGTCGGGGGCGATGCCGCAGCCATCGTCGGTGACGCGGATGAGGGCCATGCCCCCGTGGGCGATCTCCACGGTGACGGCGCCCGCTCCGGCGTCAATGGCGTTTTCCATCAGCTCTTTCACCACCGAGGCGGGCCGCTCCACCACCTCACCGGCGGCGATGAGGTCCGCCACATGGGGGTCAAGTTGTCGAATGGTGGGCATACGCTCCCCTCCTTACAGCTCCAGCAGGATGGTGACCGGGCCGTCATTTTGGGAGAACACCTGCATGTCCGCCCCAAATTCCCCGTGCTCCACGGTGAAGCCCCGCTCCCGGCACTGGTCCATGAACCGCTCATAGAGGGGGATGGCCAGGTCGGGCTTAGCGGCCCCGGAGAAGCCGGGGCGGCGGGAGGAGGTGTCGGCGTAGAGGGTGAACTGGCTGACCACCAGCAGCGAGCCCCCCACCGTCTCCAAATTTCGGTTCATTTTCCCGGCCTCGTCCTCGAAAATCCGCAGGCCGCACACTTTATCCGCCATTTTGTCCGCCGTGGCCTGGGTGTCGTCGGGGCCGACGCCCAACAGCACCAACAGCCCCTGGTCAATGGCTCCGTTTACCGCCCCGTCGATTTCCACCCGGGCGTTTTTGACTCTGGTCACCACTGCTTTCATGTGGGTTTCCTCCTTGTGGTATGGGTATTTGGTTTGAGTATACCACAATGCCCCGAGAAATGCTATGCTCTCCCCGGGTGGGAGATGCAGGCAAACGGGGCTGCCGCATCCCGAAGATGCAGCAACCCCGTTTGGAATTCACGATCTCATTGGGCAGAGCGGTAGCTGTAGAGCAGGTAGTCCTCTTGTTCCGGCTCGTCAGACCAGATACGATGCCAGCGCAGCCACACCTGGGTCACGCCGTCCTCCTCCACCGTCTCACTCTTCATCTCGTATTTCGTGCCCGGGTTGAGTACACCTTGGTCCTGCACCACATAGGTGTCCAGGGCCACCAGGTTCTCTCTGAGGCTGCGCTGCAACACCAGCAGCACCGGACCCTCCTCCTCGGTGTCCTTGGACAGAATGAGAAGCCGTTTCCCCGTCTCTTTGGTGGGGTCCAGAAACTCCGAAACCTCCTGGAGCTCTTCGGGCTGGATTTGGGTGACGTCCCGATACCCCCGCTCCTCCAGCTGCTCCATGGTGGCGTCCCGGGGCAGGGTCTCTCCCAGTTCCTCCCAGAGATCGCCCAGCTCACCACTGGGCCAAACGGGGTGGGTCTCCCGGTAGTGGATGTAGCCACGGTAGCCGAAGATACCCACTACCACCACTACAAAGACCACAAGGACTGCCACATACCCACGCATGGATTTGTTCTCGCTCTTCATACTCCTTCACCTCCACAATCATGTGTCCTAGTCCGTTCTTACCAGCCTTCCCACTCCAGGGTCCAATTGCCCACAAAGGTAGGAATATCGGAAAATTTGGAGGCATAGGTGAGAGAACCATCCTCAGAGGTGTAATATACCCCATCTTTCACCAGGAGAATGTCTCCGCTTTCCCCTGCATTTCCCTCCAAATGGTACTGATTCCCCCCGGACGCCTCATAGGTGCCCTCCTCCAGCAGGCCGTCCTGCTGGTTGTATTTGCAGTAATTCCCATTTTTGTCAAACACAATATACGAACGCCAATAGGCATTGGTGGAATAAGAGCCCGCCAAGCTCAGCTCCCGGCTGGCATTCCACCGGTCCAGCTGGACCAGGTTGATGCAGCAGGAGACACAAAACGCCACCACAAGTCCCCAAAAGGCCAGGCGACAGACGGGGACCTCCTTCATCAGTACCTGTTTGATGGCAGCCATTCTCTTTTTCATGGTCTCACGTCCCTTCTCTTCCATGTGGAAACCTTACGCCAACATGGATTCCGCCATTCTCACTAAAACCTCCTGTTCGGGGCCTTCCAGGCAGCAGGCCACCTGCCCGCTGTGCCACGTCACGGTCACACCATCCGAATGTTCCAGGATGTACACGGTCTGTCCGTATACCTCGGTGCGCTCCACGGTTCCTTCCGCGGTTTCCAGGGCCGCTTGGGAGATATCTGCATTGGAAATCTCCAAAACCATGGTGTTTCCCTGGTATTCATAGGTGGTATTCAGCTGATAGTACACCTGATCCAGGGTATAAATCCGCTCCGTGGTCTGGCTCTGGCACCCCCGGGGCAGCCAGGTGGGGGCTTTCACCTGGGTGACGCCGTAGGTGTCCAGAACGCCCTGTAAGGGATCGTCCCCCACCCATCCGGCGGCCCGGGCGGTGAGCATGCCCACAAACGCCAAAACCAGCGCCGCAGCGGTGGCCCCCAGGCCACGGGGCAGCCGCTTCCACCGCCGTATTGTTTGGGTGTGTACGGGGGCTTGAGTCTCTTCCTCTCGGTGGAGATAGTCCCGCTGAAAGCGGCTCCAGGCCGCCGCCGTCTCCGCTTGAATCTCCTCCGGCGTCTTCTCCCGGTGGACAATCAGCTCCAGCATGTACAAAATATCCTCGGTGGGGTATTCCTCCACCCCTTGGGAATCCAGGCGCAGAATTTCTTTGAGTTCTTCGCTGCCCATCCGGGCCAGCTCGTCCCGGGACTTTCGCATACCTGGCTCCTCCTTTCACTTGGTATATGTCAAATTTCCTTGTTTGGGGGACACCTATTCCTGCTGTTGTTCAAAATATTTTTTCAGCTTTTTTCTGGCCCGCTGCAACTGCTTTTTGCAGGCTTCCCGGGAAAGCCCTCTGGCCCTGGCCAGCTCGTCCACACTCTGGTGCTCCAAGGCGTACTCTTTCATCAGCTCATACGCCCCTTGGCCCACCAAATCCCCGTAGATGGTGTCCAAATTCTCCTCGTCAGTGGCCGCCACCTCTCCGGCTTCCTCCGCCGCCTGGGCCGCCCACCTTGCCCGGTCCCGGCTCCTGCGGGTGGCCTGGATGACGTGTTTCAGAGTCTCCATCATCCAGCCCTGGGGGTTGGGGCTGCCCATGAGCACATCGATTCTGCGCCAGGCGGTGGCAAAGGCCTCCTGCACCGCCTCCTCCGCCAGCAGGGCGTCCCCCTCCAGGGCATATTGGGCGTAGCGCAGCAGGGGGGCATACATGCTCCGGTACAGCTGCTCTAGAAATTCCTCTCGGCCCATGGTCTCCCCCCTTTTCCCTCTTCTTAATGCTACCATACCGCAAAATCTCCCAGCCCGCAAGGCCTCCTTTCCCGTCGCCCAACTCACAAGAAAAAATGGGAAAAACTCTGGACATCTGGGAGTTTTTTCATTCCTTTTTTTCCATGGTTGTGATATAATGCTATGCTGTAAAAATATCAGCAGGCATTCTGCTGTGTACTTGGAAATGATAAAATCGAGGAGGAATTTCCATGCAAAATCGTGTCACTGTCACCGTAGCCGGACACAACTATACGCTTTTGGCGGAAGAGGGAGAGGACTACGTACGCCGCGTGGCGGACTTCGTCAATGAGCAGATGCGCCAGACCCAGGAGGGCACGGAAATCAGCCAGCTGAACTGCGCCCTGCTCACCTGCCTGAACATCGCCGACCAGTATGCCAAGGACAAGGTGTCCAGCGCCAACCTGCGCCAGCAGATCAAGGACCTGCTGGAGGAGAACGCCCAGCTGAAGCTGGAGCTGCACCAGGCCAAGCATCCCCGCCCGGATAAGAACGTCAAGAAGTAAGGGAAAGCCCCTGGGCGTATCTGAAAATCAAGAAATCGCCGAATTTCCCACAAGCAACAGACAGATACAAGGCAAAAAGCACAGGAATCCTGGATGGATTCCGAGCATTTTTAACGTAGTAGCTGGCGTTGATTGTTGGGAAAGTCAATGATTTCGACTTTTCAGAAAGCCCCTAATACGGAGGAATACTATGGAGATATTATCCCCTGCCGGCAGTCCCGAGGCCGTCCGTGCGGCGGTCTACGCCGGGGCGGATGCCGTGTATCTGGGCTACGGCCCCTTCAACGCCCGCCGCAACGCCCGGAACTTCAACCGGGAGGAGCTGGAGGAGGCCATCCATCTGTGCCACCTCTACGGGGTGAAGGTGTACCTCACCCTCAACACCCTGGCCTCGGACCGGGAAGTGGCCCAGGCCGCCCAGGTGGCGGTGGAGGCCTCGAGTCTGGGCGTGGACGCCATTCTGGTCCAGGACATGGGCCTTTTGCAGGTGGTGCGGAAGGTGGCCCCCGACGTGCACCTCCACGCCTCCACCCAGATGACCATTCACAACCTGGACGGCGTGAAACGCTGTGCGGATTTGGGGCTCACCCGGGCGGTGCTGTCCCGGGAGCTGTCCGCCAAGGAGATCTCCTACATCTGCGCCCACTCCCCCATTGAGATTGAGACCTTTGTCCACGGAGCGCTGTGCATGTGCTATTCGGGCCAATGCTTCTTCTCCTCGGTGCTGGGTGGCCGCAGCGGCAACCGTGGCCTGTGCGCCCAGCCCTGCCGCCTCAGCTACGGCTGGAAGGGTAAAGCCGACCGCTATCCCCTGTCCCTCAAGGACATGTCCCTGGCCGGACACCTAAACCAGCTCCAGGACATGGGGGTGGCCTGCGCCAAAATCGAGGGCCGAATGAAGCGGCCAGAGTACGTGTGGGTGGTCACCAAGGTGTACGCCGACGCCCTGCGGGAGGGCCGGGAGCCCACCGCGGAAGAGGTGGCCCAGCTCACCGCCGCCTTCTCCCGCCAGGGCTTCACCGACGGGTACTTTATGGGGGACAAGGGCGCCCACATGTTTGGCGTGCGGGAGCAGCAGCCGGAACCCAAAGAGCTGTTTGCCGCCGCCCGGGCGGGGTATGATAAGCCCACCCAGCTCATTCCCGTGACCCTGGCCGCCTCCATTCAGGCGGACGCCCCCGCCTCCCTCACTCTCACCGACCAGGACGGCCACACCGTCACCGTCACCGGGCCCGCCCCGGAGGCCGCCCGCACCCGTGCCCTGGAGGCAGAGGATGTGGCGGCCCAGCTGTCCAAGACCGGAGGCACCCCGTACCGCATTGATCAGTACCAGGTGGAGGTGGAAGCAGGTCTGTCCCTGCCCCGCTCCGCCCTCAACGCCCTGCGCCGGGAGGCCGTGGAGCAGCTCTCCGCCCAGCGGACCGCTCTGCCCCAACGGCGGCACTTTCCCTATGAGCCGTTGCCCAAGGTGGCAAATTCCACCCAGGTTCCCGCCCTCTATGTCACCCTCCACAGCGCCCAGCAGTGCTCACAGGAATTGCTGGAGGCCCAGCCCGCCCGCATTGCCCTGCCTGTCGACGAAGCGGCCAGCCACCCCCAGGTGGTGGCGGATATCCTCGCCCACGGCATCCAGGCCGCGGTGGTGCTCCCCCGCATCTGCTGGGACGGAGAGCTGGATACCCTAAACCAGCAGCTCACCGTGTGCAAAGAGCGGGGTATTTCCCACGCCCTGGTGGGCAACCTGGGCCTGCTGGACGTGGCCCAAAACCTGGGCTTCACCCTCCACGGAGACTACGGCCTCCAGGTGTTCAACAGCCACAGCGTGGAGGAATACCGCTGTCTGGGCCTTGCCTCCCTCACCGCATCCTTTGAGCTGAAGCTGGCCCAGATTCGGGACCTGTCCAAGACCCTGCCCGTGGAGCTCATCGCCTATGGCCGCCTGCCCCTGATGATTACCGAGAACTGCGCCATGAAGGCGGGAGCGGGCCAATGCTGCTGCGGCAACGGCAACACCCTCACCGACCGCCGTGGGGTGGGCTTCCCGGTCCTCAAGGCCTGGGGCTGCCGCAACGAGATTTTCAACGCCGACACCCTCTTTTTGGCGGACAAGTCCGGGGACTACCTCCGGGCCGGGGTGTCCGGGCTGCAGCTGCTGTTTACCACCGAGGATGCCCGCACCGTGGTAGACATGGTGCGGCGTTACCAGGGCGTGGGGGATGCTGCCCCCGCGTCCTACACCCGTGGTCTCTACTACAGAGATGTGGAATAATTGTTAGGAGGAACCATTTAAGATGGACATTATTTTGGCATCCCAGTCCCCCCGGCGGAAAGAGCTGCTGGGCCAGATGGGGCTGCGGGGCTTTAAAATCACCTCCCCGGAGGTGGACGAGACGGTGGAGGAGCACATGCCCCCCGCCCAGGTGGTGGAGGAGCTGTCCCGGCGCAAGGCCCTGGCGGTGGCCGGGCACGCCGACCCCGATGACCTCATCATTGCCGCCGACACGGTGGTGGCCCTGGAGGGTGCGGTGCTGGGCAAGCCCGCCGACCAGCGGGATGCCTTTGCCATGCTCTCTGCCCTCAGCGGCAACCGCCACTACGTCTACACCGGACTCACCGTCATCCAGGGGGACCAGGTGGTGACCCAGCACGAGTGCACCACCGTCACCTTCCGGGAGCTGGAGCCGGAGGAGATTTCCCACTACATCGCCACCGGCGAGCCCATGGACAAGGCTGGGGCCTACGGCATCCAGGGCCTGGGCGCCATGCTGGTGTCCGGCATTGAAGGAGACTATTTCAACGTGGTGGGCCTGCCCATCTTCCGGCTGAGCCGGATTCTGGCGGGCTTCGGTCTGGACCTGTTCCAGATGGCCGACCACTGAGGACAGGAGATACTATGAAGGGATTTTTCCGGAACAACGGAGGGCTTTTGGTGGTGGCGGCGGTGCTGCTGGCCGCCCTGCTGGCCATTCTCTCCGCCATCACCGGGGCCAACCCCATCACCAACGCCCTCCAGGTTATCACTCGCCCGGTGGGGTCGCTGACCTCCGGCATCTCCAACTGGTTCCAGGGGCAGCACGACCGCCTCACCGGGTATGACCAGCTGCTGGAGGAAAATGAGAAGCTGAAGGAGCAGCTGGCAGACCTGGAGGAGCAGGTGCGAGAGGGGCAGGACGCCCTGCGGGAAAATGAGCGGCTGCAATCCCTGCTGGGAGTGGCCCAGGAGCACCCGGACTGGACCTACGCCTCCGCCACCGTCATCCAGCGTTCCACCACCAACTGGGCCAACCAGATCACCATCAGCGTGGGCAGCGGCCAGGAGGTGGAGGCGGGTGACTGCGTCATTGACCAATACGGCAATCTGGTGGGTGTGGTGAAGGAAGTGGGCACCAACTGGGCTCTGGTGGACACCCTGCTGGACCCCGGCATGGAGCTGGGGGTGCGAGTGGCCCGCACCGACGACAGTGCCATGGCCCAGGGGGATTTTACTCTCATGGGCGAGGGCAAGCTGCGCATGACCTATATCCCCCAGGACGCCCAGCTCATCAGCGGCGACCAGGTGACCACCTCGGGGCTGGGGGGCAAGTACCCCGGCGGCCTGCTGGTGGGCCAGGTGGAGAGCATCGAGACCGAGGCCGACGGCATCAGCCGTTCGGCGGTGCTGAGTCCCAGTGCGGATGTGGAAAACATCCGATATGTATATGTAATCACCAATTTCGAGGGGTAAGTCTCCCCTCTAGGGGCTTTCCTCTTCTCATATTTCTCAGACGCAAATTTGCGCCCCCGGCAGGGACGCTCCGCTGGGGTCCATTTTGAGTGGCCAAAATAAGGAACCTCCGATTCCCTACAGCATCGGAGTCTTGTGGCCCTTTTACGCCATAAATTCGTTGCATCTTCTGGAAATACACCAAGTATTTCTGCGAAGCTGCGTCTCTTTCTGACGCAAAATGTCTCACAATTCTCTCTCGCTTAGGGAATCGGACGTTCCTACCAAAACCCGCTTAGGGCGTTCCCCCCTAAGGACCTCCCTTTGGGTACGAGGCTGGACCTGCGTCAAGCTGTTGTTCGGCCCGTGACCCTTGCCGTGGCCCCTATTTGTGCCACCACACCAGGCCACCCTGGGTAGCTGGCCCTACAGCTGGGCGGTTTCCATACCCGGGCCTACCTTGGAAAAGCAGCGTTCCCGCCGCCGAAAGTTTCTGCCGCACTATCCTGTTGCGCTGTGGTAGGGGCCGTGGCTTGCCCGGCCCGTGGCTACCCTGGCATTGCCCTGGGAAATTCGGGAGGGGCAAGCCCCTCCCCTACGCCCATCAATCCAAGAAATGCGGCAATTTTCAAGGTCTTTTTGTGTCCAGCCCTTCCAGAACTGCATTGACACGCCACCCCGTACCGCGGGGTGGATTCCACAAGGCGGGGGAAGGCCCCGCCTTTGGTGGTCTTTGGTTCCTTTCTGGCAGCAGAAAGGAACCCCCAGCGGGGAGCGTCCCCACCAGGCTGGCAAGCCTGAGACGGGGAACGTATCAAGATACCTGGCTGATTGCCCCGCAACAACAAATAGAAAGGTCGTGCACTCCATGGCGGAACTCACCCCCATGATGAAACAATATATCAAAATGAAGCAGGACAATCCCGATTGCCTGCTTTTCTTCCGGTTGGGGGACTTTTACGAGATGTTCCAGGACGACGCCAAGATCGGCGCCCAGGAGCTGGGCCTCACCCTCACCACCCGGGACCGCAACAAGCCGGAGGAGGAGCGCACCCCCATGTGCGGGGTGCCCTACCACTCCGCCCAGAACTACATCGCCCGACTTATCAAGCGGGGCTATAAGGTGGCCATCTGCGAGCAGATGGAGGACCCCGCCACCGCCAAGGGCCTGGTGGAACGGGACATCGTGCGCATCGTCACCCCCGGCACCGCCATGGACGACGTGATGCTGGACGAGAACAACAACAACTACATCTGCTGCGTGTACCTGGACGGGGACCGGGCAGGTATGGCGGTGTGCGACGTGTCCACCGGACAGTTCCACACCACCCCCTTCTCCGGCACCGACTGGCTACCCCACCTGTGCAACCAGCTCTCCGCCTGTCCCCCCAGCGAGGCCATTCTCTCCCCCCAGGCCGCCGCACAGCGGGAACTGGTGGAATTCTTGCGCCAGCGGCTGGACTGCCTGTGCCAGACAGGAACGGAAGAGCAGTTTGCCCCCCAGGCCGCCGGGTCCGCCCTGGAGGTGTGCGGGCTGTGGGAGACGGGAGCCCCGCTGCCGGAGCAAGACCTGGCCTGTTATCAGGCCGCCGGCGCTCTGGCCGGGTACCTGACCCAGACCCAGAAGACCGACCTCACCCACCTGGGCCCCCTGGTGGTGGAGCAGCCCGACCAGCGGCTGTACATGGAGCTGGACCTCACTGCCCGGCGCAACCTGGAGCTCACCGAGACCATGCGCAGCAAGGACAAGAAGGGCTCCCTTCTCTGGGTGCTGGACCGCACCCGCACCCCCATGGGCCACCGGATGATTCGCGCCTGGCTGGAGCGGCCCCTGCGCTCCCCCCTGGCCATCACCCGCCGTCAGGACGGGGTGGCCGCCCTGGTGGACAACCTGGTGGCCCGGGAAGAGCTGAGCCACGCCCTGCGCCAGGTGCCCGACCTGGAGCGGCTCATCGGCAAGGTGGGCTACGGCTCTGCCAACGCCCGGGACATGAAGGCCCTGGCCCAGGGCCTGGGGATGCTCCCCGCCTTGGCCGCCCAGCTGGAGGCTCTGACGGGCCGGGCCATGGAGGGCATCAAGGACGGCATGCTGGGCCTGGAGGACCTGCAACAGGCCATTGATGGGGCCATCCGGGACGAGGACGACGACCACCGCCTCCCCTTTACCATCCGAGAGGGCGACTTCATCCGCCCCGGCTACGACGAGCAGGTGGACCACCTGCGGGACATCCTCACCAACGGGGCGGATATGGTGATTGCTCTGGAGAGCCGGGAGAAGGAGCGCACCGGCATCAAGAGCCTGAAGGTCCGGTACAATAAGGTGTTCGGCTACTACATCGAGGTGTCCAAGTCCAACTACGACCTGGTGCCCGAGGACTACATCCGCAAGCAGACCCTGGTCAACTGCGAGCGGTTCATTACCCCCGAGCTCAAGGACCTGGAGCACGAGATTCTCTCCGCCCAGACCCGCATCACCGCCCTGGAGTACCAGCTGTTCTGCCAGCTGCGGGACACGGTGTCCGCCCGGGTGCGGGAGGTGCAGCGGGCCGCGGGCAGCGTGGCCCAGCTGGACGTGCTCCTCTCCTTTGCCACGGTGGCGGTGGAGCGAAACTACTGCCGCCCGGTGGTGGACGAGAGCGGAGTCATCGACATTCAGGAGGGCCGCCACCCGGTGGTGGAGCACACCCTGAAAGACACCCTCTTCGTGCCCAATGACACCCACATGGACGAAAACGAACACCGTCTGTCCATCATCACCGGCCCCAATATGGCGGGTAAATCCACCTACATGCGCCAGGTGGCCCTCATTGTGCTCATGGCCCAGATGGGCTGCTATGTCCCCGCCCGCTCTGCCCACATCGGCGTGGTGGACCGGGTGTTCACCCGCATCGGGGCCTCCGACGACCTGGCCGCCGGACAGTCCACCTTCATGGTGGAGATGAGCGAGGTGGCCCAGCTGCTCCAAAACGCCACCCGCCACTCCCTGCTCATTCTGGATGAGATCGGCCGGGGCACCTCCACCTATGATGGCATGTCCATCGCCCGGGCGGTGCTGGAATACTGCGCGGAGGCCAAGAAGCTGGGAGCCAAGACCCTGTTTGCCACCCACTACCACGAGCTCACCGCCGTGGAGCAGGAGCTGGAGGGGGTACACAACTTCCACATCGCGGTGAAAAAGCGGAAGGACGACATTGTCTTCCTGCGTAAAATCATCCCCGGCGGGGCCGACCAGAGCTACGGCATCGAGGTGGCCAAGCTGGCGGGGGTGCCCAATCCCGTCATTGCCCGGGCCCGGGAGATTCTGGCCCAGCTGGAGAGCCAGGGGGCGGTGGCCCCGGTGGGCACCGTGTCCGCCCCGGCCCAAGAGCAGATGACCCTGGGAGATTTGGCGGGCGGCGAGGTGCTGGACACCCTGCGGAACACCGCCGTGGACACCCTCACCCCCATTGAGGCGCTGAACCTGCTCTATCAATTGAAGCAAAAATTGTCCTAACATTCCCAAGAGGCCATGCAGAATCGTCTGCATGGCCTCTTTTTTGACAATCTCTTTACATGATTCATACCTTTGTCCGATAGCACCATTTGCAGGCTTCCCTTATAATGCCATCTGCGAGAATTGGAATCATTAAGGAGGAAACAACACATATGAAAAAGCGGTACACAAAGCTGGCCAGCGTGGCACTCAGCGCCGCGCTGCTCACGGGGATGTACCCCCTGGCCCTGGCCGCCCAGGAGACCCCCAACACCGCCCTGTGGGGCTCCACCGCAGGCTTTGACGTGGACAGCCTGACCCTTCAGCCCGGCCAGACCACTGCATCCATCAACCTCAACTGGTACGCTCCCGACGGCACCCAAACCGCCCAGATCGCTCTGGGGGATGGCCGGGTGGTAGAGGCCACCGTGTCCGAGCTCACCACCCCCACCAAGGTGGACGAGAGCAAGTACACCGACACGGGCAAAATGGTGTGCAAGGCCACCGTGTCCGGCCTGGTGCCCGGCACCAGCTACGAATACCGCATTTCCAACGACGGGGGCCAGACCTGGTCCCAAGTCTATACCTACACCACCCCCCAGGCGGACAACTTCACCTTCGCCTTCACCAGTGACCCCCAGATCAAAGAGGACCAGTCCCACAACGACGACGGCTGGAACTCCGCCGACGGCTCCAACCAGACCGGATGGGCCAAGATGATGGAGGTGGTGGGCCAGGCTGGGGCCACCCTGATGGTGTCCGCCGGTGACCAGGTGGAGGACCAGAGCTGGGGCAAATCCAGCGAGTACGAGGCCTTCTTTGCCCCTGAGGAGATGACCTCCATCGCCTACGCCCCCGCCGTTGGCAACCACGACCGCCACTACATGTTCGCCGACCACTTCAACCTCCCCAACCAGATGGAAGTGGCCCAGGACGGTCTTTCCGGCACCGGCACCCTGCTGGAGCAGGTGAAGACCACCTTCCGGGGCCAGAACAGCGGCACCAGCCAGAGCCACGGCAACTACATCCAGGCCACCGCCGATGAGATTGCCAACCACAGTAGCAGCAACGGTGTCACCCCCAACGCCGACGGCCAGTACGACTTCACCGAGCGCCGGGAGATGGAGACAAAAGGCAACTACTACTATCTCTACAACAACGTGCTCTTTGTCACCCTGAACACCGGGGCCTACCCCGGCGGCAACGACGACCTGGAGGGGGAAAACGGGGACAACGCCAGCGTGCCCAGTGCCACCCGTGACAACTCCGAGGCCGAGGCCATGGTGGAGAACTTCCGCCGCACCCTCACCAGCGCCACCCAGGAGTACGCCGGCCAGTATGACTGGCTCATCGTCACCCACCACAAGTCCACCCAGACCGTGGCCAAGCATGCCGCCGACTCGGACATTGAGAACTACGTGGACGCCGGGTTTGAGACCCTGATGGACGACTTCGACGTGGACTTCGTCCTGGGCGGCCACGACCACGTGTACTCCCGCAGCTATGTCCTCAAGGGCGGACAGCGCAACGCCGAGGCCCTGGACACCTTCTATGACCCCGACGGCACCATTTACCTCACCGGAAACTGCGCCTCCGACATGCAGTACTATACCCCCTTCCAGTCCGTGGACAAGGCCAACAATGTGGACTACCCGGTGCTGGCCAACGGCGAGACCGGCTCTCAGGCCTACCTGGCGGGCAACCTGCCCCTGGGCAACCAGGAGTGGAACCAGGACTACAGCCCCAGCTACGCCCTGTTTGACGTGGAGGGGAACACCATCACCGTGAACGTGTACAACCTCAGCGGGGACAGCGAGACCCCCGACTCCACCCCCATCGACCACTTCACCGTCACCAAGAACACCGACGGCGGCGCACAGACCCAGGGCGAGGAGAACGGCGACGCCCAGCTGGACGTGACCAAGATCGCCGGATATACCTCCGGGGAGTTCAACGTGGACGGAGGCGTCATGGAGATTGTCTCCTACAACGCCGCCACCGGCTGGGCCTACGCCGTCAACGGCCAGTCCGGCCTGCTCACCGCCATTCCCCTGAAAACCCTGGAAGAGAAGGACACCGTGGACCTGCTGGACGGCAACGACATGGACATCAAGGCCATGGTGGAGGAGAACGACCCCACCTTTGCCTATGGGGACATGACCTCGGTGGCCGTCTCCCCCGACGGCTCCACCCTGGCCGCCGCCCTCCAGGCCGCTGGATATGCCGACGCTGGCCGGGTGGCCCTGTTTACCTGCAACTCCGACGGCTCCCTGACCCTGGACCAGCTGGTGGAAGTGGGCGTGCAGCCCGACATGGTCACCTTCGCCGATGACCACACCGTCCTCTCCGCCGACGAGGGCGAGCCCCGCATGGGCTACTCCGCCGACGTCATCGACCCCAAGGGCTCTGTGTCCGTGGTGGACGTGGCCACCGGCACCGCCCAGGTGGTGACCTTCGACACCTTCGATGCCCAGCGCTCCCAGCTCACCGCCAACCACATCATCTTGAAGCAGGGCTCCAACCCCTCCACCGACCTGGAGCCGGAGTACATCGCCGTGTCCGGCGGCAAGGCCTATGTGACCTTGCAGGAGGCCAACGCCATCGCCGTGCTGGACCTCACCTCCCGCACCTTCACCGGCATCTACTCCTGCGGCTTTGAGGACTACTCCGTCACCCCCGTGGACCTGGACAAGGGGGACGAGGCCTACAACCCCCAGACCTACGAGAATGTGCTGGGCATCCGCATGCCCGACGGCATCGCTGCCTATGAGGTGGACGGGGTCACCTACCTGGTGTGCGCCAACGAGGGCGACAGCCGGGAGTGGGGGGACTACCTCAACGAAAACGAGGCCAAGAAGGGCGCCGCCTCCCCCGCTGGCAACATCGCCGAGGGTGAGATCAGCGGCAAAGTGGTGTACTTCGGCGAGGAGAGCAAAACCGAGAGCGCCAAGGGCTATGACGGCCTGGATTCCTCCAAAGACTACCTGTTTGGTGGCCGCTCCTTCACCCTCTACGCCGTGACCGAGAACGGCATTCAGGAGGTGTTCACCAGCGGGGACGACTTTGAGTCCCTCACCGCCCGCTACTTCCCCGACTCCTTCAACACCTCCAACGACAACGCCGCCCTGGACGACCGATCCGGCAAGAAGGGCCCCGAGGCCGAGAGCGTCACCGTGGGCGTGGTGGACGGCAAGACCTACGCCTTTGTGGCTCTGGAGCGCACCGGCGGCGTGATGGTGTACGACGTCACCGACCCCAGCGCCGTGACCTACGTCAACTACATCAATTCCCGGGACTTCGGCTCCATCGTCCCCGGCTCTGAGGTGTACGAAGACGGAGAGCTGGACAAGTGGGTCACTGGCGGCGACGTGGCCCCCGAGGGCCTGGCCTTCCTCACCGCCCAGCAGAGCCCCACGGGGCAGCCCATGCTGCTGGCCGCCTGTGAGGTGTCCGGCACCGTGGCGGTGTACGAGCTGACCCAGCAGGAGACGGAGCAGCCCACCCCCTCCCCGGAGGTCACTCCCTCTCCTGAGGTGACCGCCACCCCCGCCCCCGAGACCTCCACCAATCCCGAGGCCACCCAGAAGCCGGAGACCGACGTGCCCCAGACCGGGGACACCGCCCAGCTGAGCCTGGTGCTGGGTGTTCTGGTTCTGTCCGCCGCCGGGCTGGCGGCTGTGGTGACGGTGCGTCGTCGGCGCAGCTAAGCCCCTGATAAAACAAGAAA